>QNFO01000302.1 GCA_003646355.1 Gammaproteobacteria bacterium | reverse complement strand
TTCGTCGATACGTGAATTTCGTGCCGATTTGCCGGAATATCAGGCGCGCTTACTGATAATGAGCAACGGCGTTCAGCAGTGGTTGGTGGGCAAGGGTATAGCCTTAGACCCCGCGATTTGGCAGCAAAGCTTTAATCCCAATGTCGCGATGCAGCTGGTGGGTAATACCCTGGCATCTTTCGGCAACGTGATGACCAATGCTTTTTTAATTTTACTCACGGTGATCTTTATTCTTGCCGAAGAAGTCGGTTTTCGAGAAAAACTACTCAATGCCAGAGGCGGTGGACAGGATTCGCTTGAGGGGCTTGAGAGTTTTACCGACAGTGTTAATCGCTATCTGGCCATCAAAACCTTGCTGAGCCTCGCGACAGGCTTGTTGGTTTTACTCGTGCTGTGGATACTGGATGTCGATTACCCGGTGATGTGGGCTCTGCTGGCATTCTTGCTAAATTTTGTACCCACAGTCGGTTCCTTTTTGGCGGCTGTACCCGCCGTGTTGTTGGCGCTGATTCAACTGGGGCCAATAGAGGCAGGTTTTCTCGGCATGGCTTATGTGGTCATTAACCTGGTCATCGGTAATGTTATTGAGCCGCGCTGGATGGGCAAAGGTTTGAACTTGTCGCCTTTAGTGGTGTTCCTGTCGTTGGTTTTCTGGGGCTGGGTGTTGGGGCCAGTCGGCATGTTGTTGTCTATTCCTCTTACCATCCTGGTTAAAATTGCCCTGGAAAGTGACTCGGATACCGCGTGGATTGGCATTATGCTCGGCTCAGGCAAGGCTCAGTTGCGGGTGACACAACGCCAAGAAGATGAGCCTTGAGTGCTGAACTCCATCCCTATCATCGTCAACTAGAAGCTCATATTCAGGGTTTGTTGCCCTCTGCACACTTAAAACTTTCGACGCTTCATTTTGAAAATCCGACGAATCGCGCACTAAAGCTCTGGTTGATTGATCCCGCTGGAATGGATGCACCTTTAAACGAACAGGAAACCACTGCGGTTTTGGCCGATCCGCCTTATTGGAGTTTTTGCTGGGGTAGTGGCCTGGCGCTGGCCGAGCGCCTGCTCAATGGCGCTCATTCATTGAAGGGCAAAACAGTACTGGATTTTGGTTGTGGTTCTGCCGTTGTCGCAATAGCCGCTGCGCTGGCCGGGGCCGACAAGGTTATTGCCTGTGATATTGACCCTCTGGCGCTTAAAGCAAGCGCATTGAATGCCCATGAAAATAGTGTTGAGCTGGAATATTTGGACGACTTTTTCACATTCGAGGACAAGGTGGATATTTTGTTTGCATCCGACGTGCTTTACGACCCGGAGAATCGGCCGTTGGTGCAGCGTTTTAGGGAGGTGGCTAAGGACGTTGTGGTAGCTGATTCACGGGTCAAAAATTTTTCCGAGCAAGGTTTTACTCTTTGTGATCAGGTACGGGCTGTTACAGAACCTGATCTTGGCGAGCTGGAGAGCGTCAAGCTAATCCGCTTTTATCAGAGTCGGCGCAGTTGATTGCGTAGGGCCAGAAGTGAAGCGTCGGTGAAAAAAGGTGGTTAGGGGTGGTTAGTAGGGATGGCTACGAAAGATTGTAATCAGAACCTTTGGGAATGAGCCGGTTGCAGTGTTGCCCTCAGGCTATATTGAGAGCTGAGGGCAACACTTCTGTATTCTTATTTACTCTTCTTCAGTTCCAGCAGAAGGTGCTTGAATCTTGCCTTCCACATGCTCAACGGCAGTCTCTGCTGTGGTTTTAGCTTTGGAGGCAACATTTTTTACGGCTCCCCTTAACTCTTCAGCATTACCGGCATCGGAGTCGTCTCCCCCACAAGCTGACAAACCAAAAATAACAACGCTGAATAACGCAGCTATAACTGCAGGTTTCTTGAATATGGACATATAAGGAGCTCCTTAATTAAAGGCTTAATGCGGAATGCATTAAGGAAAGTGCATTTATAGCGATTACGGGGAAAAGGTCAACTATTATTCATGCTTTTTGTTATTTGTATCAAATGTGCTCATAACGTGTGGGCCTGAAATAAGTTTTTTAAATATCACGGTGGCCTTAAGCCCTTTTGTTA
This sequence comes from Gammaproteobacteria bacterium, assembly GCA_003646355.1. The sequence goes on along the minus strand of QNFO01000302.1, from coordinate 948 downwards.
AACTCCCTGGCTAATTTAAGAAAATGGGGTCGTCGGTGATAAAGCAGCTTGGCAATGGGCTTTGCCCAGAAGAGGCAGTCGAGCAATTTTTACACTCTGCTGATAGTGCTCTGACTCTGCGCTATAACTTCAAGCAGTACTATTTGTCCTGCGAGCCTTCACTCGAGCTCTTAGCCATTCTGCTTAAAGGTAAGGACGGTTTACGGCTGCTTATAAGCGACAAGGTTGATGAGGCAGAGGCTATTATCGCTGAAGTCGGTAAGCCTTTGACCCATCATTCCTTGCGTTCTTTATCCCTGCGCTTAGCGGCCCCTCTTTTCAATCTCGACAAACTCCTTAAATTACAGCCTGTATCAATCGGTAAACCCTGGGGCCAGGAAATATGGTTTACCGGTATTGAAGCCCGTGGTCAGTCGGGCTTTACTGATGGTGTATATAGCGTGCCCATCCCCTGGGTGTTAGCACTGCTACCCAAGCGTTTACTGGGGACTGAACACACGAGTTTGAATTTACTGAAGATTCTCGACCCTTTACCCGAGCCCGTTTATGGCGATCTTTATTTTGAACTCCACGAAGAAAAGCGTGAGGTTTATGTCGTCACCCATGTCGACAGGCAGAGCTGGCCCGATGGGGAGGGCGCCATTCGTTTTGGCTTTGAGGCCAGTGTGCGCGATGAGTTTGACGGGCCGGATGAATTTCGCCTGGCCTATCTACAGGCGGTACAAAACTACGAGCAGGTAAGGCGCAAGATTGATGGCATCTTCGATCTACAGCGTCGAGATCAGGGGCTAGGTTTGAATCAGCCGGTAGAGGCGGACTTGTTAAAGCAGTGGCATCAACAGCTAAGGCCTGAGCTTCAGCAAGAGGAAGAGGTCTTGCGAGAGGCGATGAATCGCTTCACGCATATGCGGAGCCTGCGAGAGGGCGATGTGGTCAAAGTCCCCTGTT
>QNFO01000301.1 GCA_003646355.1 Gammaproteobacteria bacterium | reverse complement strand
TTCTGTTCCGGTGTTGGTACAGGCCATCCCGATATTACTAACGCATCGCGCCGCATGAAGAGTTCTGAATTTAAAAAATGTCAGGCTGCCGGCGTTACAGATATTGTTGAAGTACTGATTGGTTTTGATGGCATTGTCCTCGCCAACTCGGTTAAAACAAAGCAAATGAGCCTGACTCGCAAAGACATCTTTCTGGCACTGGCCAAAAATGTTCCCGCACCAAAGAGCATGCAGGACGAGTTTACGACAGCACAAACGCTCGTTGCTAACCCCTACAAGACCTGGAAAGAAGTGAATCCCGCACTGCCCAATGTAAAAATTGAAGTGCTTGGCCCTCCCCCAACGTCGGGTACGCGTGATGCATTTGCCGAGCTAGGCCTGGAAGGCGGCTGTAAAAAATTCAGCTGGATTAAGGCAATGAAGAAGCAGGACAAAAGAGCCTACAAAGTGCTTTGCCACACCATTCGTGAAGATGGCCACTACATTGAGGCTGGCGAAAACGACAACCTTATCGTGCAAAAGCTTGATGCTAACCCCAACGCCCTCGGCGTATTTGGCTTTAGCTTCCTCGACCAAAATGCCGACAAGGTTCAAGGTTCGCTGATCGAAGGACAGGCACCGACGTTTGATACGATCGCCGATAAGTCTTACCCCATCTCTCGCCCTTTGTACTTCTACGTGAAGAAAGCCCACGTTGGCGTAGTACCGGGTATCGAAGGTTATCTGGCTGAATTCACCAGCGAAAAAGCCTGGGGTGAAGAAGGTTATTTAGCCGAGAAAGGCATGATTCCACTGAGCGATGATGTTCGACGTGCCAATGGTGCTGACATTAAAGCCCTTAAGTCGATGTCTGGCGAAGGTTTATAGTGATACTTCATCTATCGCGATGAGAGCTAAGTAAGCTCGCGATAGGTGAGATCTTAACGCGGCCTGATTTTATCAGGCCGTTTTCCTCGTTTTAAACGGCGTGTTTAGCTGTGTAAGGGATCTGGTTTTATAAAATGCAAACCTCAAACCTAATCATTGCCCTACTGGTGATGTCTGCTCTGGCCTACTTTTTTGGCTACCAGCGCTCCCAGGGTTTTGCCCGCCAGTTAGGTGGCGTACGCAACTTACATTCACTGCCGACCTATTACGGTATGCGAGTCGCACTCTGGTGTGGCCTGCCCTCTGCTTTACTGCTCTTTATCTGCCTGGCATTTGAAGAAACCATTATTAGTAAAATGTTGCTGGCGGGTATCCCCGACGACATTCGTCCGGCCTCTGTTGCCGAATACAACTTGTTGATGAACAAGATTGAAAACCTGGCCAGTGGCGCACTGTCGGCTGAAGGCGTTAAACCCGCATTATTAGATGCCGCTGCTGCACTGGGTTATTTACGTGATATGAGTCAGCGTTTATTGACGGGGCTTGCCTTGTTAGTGGCGAGTGGTGGCGGCCTGTGGGGCTGGTGGCGAATGTCAGCCCAGCTGCGCGCACGCCAGCAGGTCGAAAAAATATTTAAAGGCTTTTTAGTGCTGTGTGCCAGCCTGGCAATTTTCACAACCCTCGGCATCTTCCTTTCGGTCATCTTTGAATCGGTACGCTTTTTTCAGCAAGTGCCAATATCGGAGTTTTTATTCGGTCTGGAGTGGAGCCCACAAACGGCTATACGGCCTGATCAAGTGGGTGGTTCGGGTAGCTTTGGTGCAGTACCGCTATTTCTGGGCACCATGTTGATTTCATTTATCGCCATGACCGTGGCGGTGCCAGCGGGCCTAATGTCAGCCATTTATTTGGCGGAATATGCCGGCTCAAAAGTACGCAGTTTTGTTAAACCGACGCTAGAAATTCTCGCCGGTGTACCCACCGTGGTTTACGGATATTTCGCCGCATTAACGGTTGCACCTTTAATTAGAGAAACCGGCACCAGCTTTGGTTTATCGGTAACGTCAGAAAGCGCCCTGGCGGCAGGCCTGGTGATGGGCATTATGATCATTCCCTTTATCTCATCTCTGGCCGATGACGTGATTAATGCCGTACCGCAAACCATGCGCGATGGCTCGCTGGCCCTCGGCGCGACCCATTCCGAAACGATTAAACAAGTCATTATTCCCGCCGCACTACCGGGCATAGTTGGTGGCGTATTGTTGGCAGTATCACGCGCCATTGGTGAAACCATGATTGTGGTGATGGCGGCCGGTCTTGCGGCGAACCTTACCGTTAACCCTCTGGACACCGTGACTACGGTCACCGTACAAATTGTTACGCTGCTGGTGGGTGATCAGGAGTTCGACAGTGCTAAAACCCTGTCCGCTTTTGCACTGGGTTTAATGCTATTCCTGGTGACACTGGGATTAAATTTTATTGCCTTGCGTGTTGTGAAAAAATATCGAGAACAGTATGAATAAATCATCGAACGCAACCACTGAGCGCATCAGGAAAACGCTGGCTAAACGCTATCGTGCAGAAAAGCGCTTTCGCCTCTACGGCATTGTGGCGATTCTTTTTGGCCTGCTTTGTGTCACCACATTATTTGTCGATATTATTGGCAAGGGCCATGGCGCATTTCGCCAAACCTATATTCAGCTCAGTGTTGACTATGAGGCCGATATTCTTGGCATTGGCGATATCGACGATGCCCAACAATTAGCCCTGGCAAATTTTGCTGGCGTGGTAAAAAAGAGTCTGCGTACGCGTTTTACCGATGTATCCGGGCGCAAAGAAAAGCGCCAGCTTTATCGGCTGGTCAGCAACAGCGCTGAGTACGATCTTTCTGACCGTTTAAGAGCCGACCACAATTTATTGGGACAAGCTGAAAAAATCTGGGTGCTGGCTGACGATGATATCGACACCTATTTTAAAAGCCTCAATAGTTCAGACGGCCCCTTTATCGGTCGCACCAATGAGAAACAGCAACAGTGGATACAATCCCTGATTGATGCGGGGCAGATTGAACTGCGCTTTAATAGCAAAATCTTTACCAGTGGCGACTCACGTGAGCCAGAACAGGCCGGTATTGGCGGCGCTGTTGTTGG
>QNFO01000300.1 GCA_003646355.1 Gammaproteobacteria bacterium | reverse complement strand
TGCCCTTTTAACTCGCCCAGCCGCTTGTGCTCTGGCTCGCCACCCATGGCACAGACTTCATCAAAGTTGTACATGCCCGGTGTTTGAGCCTCACCCATGCGAATCACGGTTTCGAGTTTGGGGAATTTTGCTGAACGCAATTGACCGGGCTCGCAGCTCGCTAGCTCGGGTGCCAGCTCGCACAACATATCGAGGTAGCGGCTACTTTTAAAAGATTCGGCACTAATAATGGCGCGGCACTGCACCTTGTTTAAAGCATATTCCAGCTCATAGAGGCGATAGGCCGGATTAATACAAACCAGAATAGCCCCTATTTTTGCCGTGGCAAATTGGGTTAAACACCACTCGTAACAGTTCGGCGCCCAAATGCCGACACGGTCACCGGGCTCAATACCGAGTGCCAGTAAACCCGTGGCCAGTCTTTCAATTTCGTGCTGATATTCACTATAGGTCCAGCGGATATTTTGATGGGCGACGACTAAGGCTTCACTATCACCAAAGCGCTCCACAGCCAGGTCGAGCTGATTGCCAATGGTGTCGTAAATTAGCGGCTCGGTTGCCGCACCGCACATATAACTTTTTTCCAGCTTCATTCTGTCTCCGGCCGATGGCCTCTATGTTATTACCCGCAGTTCATTTCAGCGACGGGGTTCTACCGGTTGGCAAGGTGGCGCAATTTACCAAGACCCAGCGACGCTGGCAAACGACTATCGCTATCCCTATGTCGCGCTGACAAAATGCCATCAGCCACGCCCTTACATGAAATTGCAGTTTACGTTAACGTAAGTTATATTTCAGCCCCCACACAGGTTGGCAACAATGGTTAAAGAAACGACGACTTACAGTATTTCCGAGTTGGCTCAGGAGTTCGCTGTCACCACGCGCACCATTCGCCACTACGAAGAGTTACAACTACTCTTACCCGAGCGACAGGGTCAAAAGCGTATTTATAGCCTTGCCGATCGCACCAAGTTGAAATTGATTGTGCGCGGCAAACGTATCGGACTCTCTCTGCAAGAGAGTGGCGAACTGATACATATGTACGAACCCGGCCACAGCAATGTCGACCAGCTTGAACGCCTCGTGGAATATATCGGCGCGTCACGACAAAAGTTATCCCAACAGCTGCGCGATATTAGCACCATGCTCGACGAGCTCGACAAGGCCGAGTCCGGTTGCAAGACCGAACTAGAAACCCTTCGCAAAGCTGCCAAGCAAAAATAGCCACCCAAAATAGAGACCTCACCCTACCATTACCGCCCAAGGAAACACCGCCATGCACGCACCCTTTAAAAGTATGAATTTCGACCTCGGCCAAGACGTCGACATGCTACGCGACGCCGTCTATCAGTTTGCCCAGGGTGAGATTGCCCCCCGCGCAGAGCAAATCGACATCGACAATAACTTCCCCGCTGAGCTGTGGAAGCAATTCGGCGACATGGGTCTTCTGGGCATGACGGTTGCAGAAGAATTTGGCGGTACCAACATGGGATATCTGGCTCACGTGGTCGCGATGGAAGAAATCTCCCGCGCCTCAGCGGCTGTCGGTCTGTCCTACGGCGCCCACTCCAACCTCTGCGTGAATCAAATTCACAAAAATGGTAGTCACGAGCAAAAGCTCAAATACCTGCCCAAGCTGTGTTCCGGCGAGCACGTCGGCGCACTCGCGATGAGTGAGCCGGGTGCTGGCTCTGACGTGGTGAGCATGAAGCTGCGCGCCGAAAAGAAAGGCGACCGCTATATTCTCAACGGCAATAAATTCTGGATCACCAACGGCCCCGATGCTGACACTTATGTGATCTACGCCAAAACCGAACCCACCAAGGGCTCAAAAGGCATTACGGCTTTTATTGTTGAGCGCGACTTCCCCGGCTTTAGCCGCGCACAGAAACTCGACAAGCTCGGCATGCGCGGCTCAAACACTGGCGAACTGGTCTTTGTCGATTGTGAAGTGCCCGCCGAAAATATTCTCGGCAAGGAAAACCAGGGCGTTAAAGTGCTGATGTCCGGCCTCGATTTTGAGCGCACCGTGCTCTCCGGTGGCCCCGTGGGTTTAATGCAGGCCTGCATGGACATCGTCATCCCCTACTACCACGACCGCAAGCAGTTCGACACACCCATCGGTGAATTCCAGTTGATGCAGGGCAAGCTGGCCGATATGTATGTTGACCTGAATACCTCCCGCGCTTACCTTTACGCAGTAGCCAAAGCCTGCGACCGGGGCGAAGACTCGCGCAAAGATGCCGCCGCTGTTATTTTGTACACCGCCGAGAAAGCCACACAAATGGCTCTGCAGGCGATACAGGCACTGGGCGGCAACGGTTACATTAATGAGTACCCCACCGGCCGCTTGCTGCGCGATGCCAAGCTCTATGAAATTGGCGCAGGCACCTCGGAAATCCGCCGCATGCTGGTAGGCAGAGAACTCTTTAATGAATCAAAATAACGTATTGATTTATAACAGAACAACGACTTAAAGAAACGGTAAAAGCTACAATAATTATCCGCAAAGGGATCACCGAAAAGGAACAACTATGAGCTATCAATCTGTACTGCAAGCCGACCACTTCAAAGGTAAAGCCATATTGGTCACCGGCTCCGGCAGTGGCTTTGGCCGCTGTATCGCCCACGAGCTAGCCTCGCTGGGCGCAACCATTTTGATGATGGGCCGCACCGAAGAAAAGCTGCTGACAGTAAAAGCCGAAATTGAGGGCGACAACCCCGGCGCCATCGTCGACTACGGCTGCGCCGATATCCGTGATGCCGACGCCGTTGAAGCCGTTATCGACAAATTTGTTGCCGCCCACGGACAGATCCACGGCCTGGTCAACAATGCCGGTGGTCAGTTTCCCGCCGATCTTGAGAACATCAGCCCCAATGGTTTTCTCGCCGTGGTGCGCACCAATCTGCTCGGCGGCTTTATTGTCTCCAAAGCGGTCTTCCTCAAATCGATGAAGGAACACGGTGGCACTATCGTCAACATTACCGCCGACAACTTTGGCGGCATGCCGCGCATGGCCCACTCCGG
>QNFO01000299.1 GCA_003646355.1 Gammaproteobacteria bacterium | reverse complement strand
GCAAGCAAGTAGAAATTCAGCGCCTTGAACACAATAAAATTAATTATCCACCCCAGGTCGAGGCAGCCCTTAACGCGATAAATAACCAGTTCCCCCAGGCACACGCAGCAGTGCTTTGTGACTTTGTGGAAATTACTGATCCCAAGTGGCAAATGGCCATTGAGGGCTATATGGGTGGTGCGCGTTTCGCGATTATTGTTGAGCCCGACTATGAGGCCGAGGCCATTCGCGTGGTGCGAAGCATGAAGGGTGGTCGCAATAATGCCCGTGTTATTCAGGGCGCAAAAGCTCAGCGTGATGCCGCTAAAATTACTCTGGCGCAAGATTCAATTGTCGAACTGATGAATTTTGATCACAAGATTGTTGAATATTACTTGCAGGCCTCCTACGGCGCTGTGGTGCGTGTGCAAGACGAAGAGGCTCTGCGGCGTACACGCCGGGGTGTCACCAGTGCCGGCCTGGGTTCGGGTAACTACGCCATGTTTCGCTGTGATCTCAATGACGCCGACCTGGTGTTTGGCCAGGGTGCGCGGCAGCGAGCGTTAGAGGCGAAGCGGCAAGAGGCCCTCGACCTGCAGCATCAGCGTCAACAGCAAGAGGATGAACATCGTCAGGCGGCGCGCGCCTATGAGCTAATAGAAACTATAAAAGCCGTGCAATGTGGTGACTTGTTAACAGAGATGTTGTCGCTTTATCGCGCCCGACAAGACAGTGAAGAGCAGCTGCGAAACCTTGATTTAAGCGACTTTGAAGAGCTTGAAACGCGTATGCAAGCCGTACGGCTAGCCCTTGATGAACTTGAAAAGGCGGGTAATAATTGCAGTAAAAACCTTGGTGCTTTAAACGAAAAAAAGAGTAACTTCGCCACGTCGATTGAGGCCATCGCCGCCGAACAGGAAAAGTTGCAGGCGGCGAGGGATGACGGTGAGACCCGTGTGACAGGTATCGCCAGCTATTATCCCGAATTTGACAGCGAGGCGGCTCTGCAAGAGGCCGAGGCCAGGGCCCGTGCCGCCAAAGGTGATTTTAGTTTTGTAGAGGAAAATGCCGCTTATTTTAAACACTTAGATCAACATGATAGAGCGTTGTGCCTGGCTATTATGCAGCACAATCAAATGGCGTCGCTGGCTCATAATATTATTTATGCCATTGGCCACGGTGAGCAACACGAGGCCGAATATTTTCAGAGTATTGCCAAAATAGCGGGTGAAATACAGGCTGTTAATAATGCCTTAAAAAATAATGTGCTGGTGGGTAAAGCCGAGAAACTCGCGACATTGCGAGATAGTTTTAACACCGCTTTTGTCAGCAACCTTTGCCACTCCATTTATCAGTCGATTAACGATGGCAAGCGTGTATTGGAAGATCTCAATAAAGAGCTTGAACACCACGTCTTTGGCTCCGACCGCGAGCGCTTTTATTTCGGATGGGAATGGGTGCCTGAATTTAAAGAGTACTGGCGCTTTTTCAAAGAGGTGGTTAACTTGCCCAACTTGGGTGATGGCAGCTCTCTGTTCGATACCGACTTGAACCCGCAATCCTGTCTAGTGAGAGACAAGCTCGTCGCCATGTTGCTCGATAAAGATGAACAGACGGCCCTGCGTGAATTGCGTCGCATTAGTGATTATCGCCTTTACCGTCGCTATGAAATTTATAAAAAACCCGAAAACAAAGAGCCCATTGCGTTGAGTAAATACGGTACAGGTTCTGGTGGGCAGCTTGAAACCCCGGCCTATATTATTCGCTCCGCTGCGGTCACCTCGGCTTTTCGCTTTAACGAGGGCAGCTCGCATTGTCGCATGGTCTTAGTCGACGAAGCTTTTTCAAAAATGGACGAAGCCCGCTCGCGCGAGGTTATTCACTATCTTACCGAGGCCCTGGGCCTGCAGTTGATCTTTATTATGCCGACCAGTAAGTCGGGGCCTTTTTTAGACTTAATCTCCAATCAGGTGGTGTTCAGTAAATGCCCGGCGACTGAAAAGGTGGGTGAGCTAGATACCCATGTGTTGGTTGATCGCAAGGTGTGCAATCAGGAAAAAATCAAAGCCCTGTGGGCACGGCACCGAAAAACTATTCGCAACCAGGCCATGCTGGATTTTATGGAGGATTTGTAAATCGTAAGCTTTAGTACAGCAACCCCATCGCGTATGTTTGGATCTGGTAATGTCTGAGTCGGGTTTAAGTGCGCCGCCAGCTTTTCTTGCGGATCCTTTTGTTATGGCTTTGCTCAATAGGCTGCTGACAGACCTGGACAAGGGGCGCGTGCGGCCTTTGCGAGTCAACAATAAAACCCTGCCGGCACTCTTTGATTACGACAGCGACAATACTCAATATCTTTGGAGTCTGGTTGTTTCGCTGGCAGATGAATACGCTGTTTTTTCAATTCAAATGGTGCGGCAGCGACCGGGTGTTGAAACCTACGAAAAAGCCCGTTTAACTCTTAAACCCGGTGGGGAGTCTCTACTGCGGCAATGGTTAAAACGCCCTCGAGAGGAGGCTTACCCTGTCACTTGGAAAAGAGCGGTGCAGAGCAATGCCTTGTGTTTTATCGACGCTGGTACGGCCTTGCTCGCCAAGCCAATACGGCGGCAGGGGCAAACAGCGGAGCAGGTTGTCGATGGTTTTGTGCAGGCCGCGAAGTTGTTATGTGACCCCATCACCTTGCGTGCATTATCGGCCAAGTGTTTTTGGGCTGACTCCAAGTTTCTCGATAGCCGTGAAGACCTTGTGCGGCGCTTATTACCCAATGCCGATAAGTATTTATTAACGCGACCACTGTTAATTCATGTCGCCATGGGGGTAACTAGCCAACAGGTTTTGTTTGTTGAGAATCAAGATACTTTTTTACAACTGGTCGCAGCACAGAGTCATAGTCCATTCCTCAACAATATGACCCTGATTAATAGTGCGGGTTTCCTGGGTGCCTCTAGTCGTATTCGTCAACGGGGGGCAACGTAATTTAGTCATGTGCAGTCCTACGATGAGGGCCAGTTTCTGGCTTTTCAGCGTTGGTGGTTGAATGAGGAGAG
>QNFO01000298.1 GCA_003646355.1 Gammaproteobacteria bacterium | reverse complement strand
ATTTCATTCACCTATGCCAACAAGGCCCCGCGCATTCCCACTGTGTTTTCCCACCAGGAGGCGAGCGCTGTTCTGGAGCAGCTCGAAGATCGACATTATGTGATGGCAGCTCTACTGTACGGCGCTGGTTTGCGGGTAATGGAATGTGTGCGCTTACGTGTTAAGGATGTCGATTTCAACGTGAAACAGCTGGTGGTGCGCAATGGCAAAGGTAACAAAGACCGCGTGACGCCCCTACCTGAAAAGATCATTCCACTGTTACAGCAAGCCATTGAACACGCGCAACAATTGCACGCCTATGACCTTGCCGAGGGCTACGGCGAGGTTTATTTACCCTATGCCCTGAGCCGCAAGTACCCTAATGCCGCGACAGAGCTGGCCTGGCAGTATGTGTTTCCGGCAAGTCAACGCGCTGTTGACCCACGTTCAGAGATTATCCGTCGCCACCATGTTGGTGAGCAGTCATTACAGCGGGCGGTGAAACAGGCCATTAAACGAGCCGGTATTCATAAACAAGCCAGCTGCCATACCTTTCGCCACAGTTTTGCAACGCGTCTACTGGAGATGAATTACGATATTCGCACCGTGCAAACCTTGTTGGGCCATGCCGACGTAAAAACCACAGAGATTTATACCCATGTTGTTGGCCGGGGCGCATTGGCGGTGACATCGCCCCTGGATATTTAAAGGACGTGTTAAGACGCCTCTGGTGTGGGACTGTAGAGTCTCAATAAGACCAACAGAACACCCACCACAAGTCCTCGCGCCCCTTTGTCCAACCAGCATCCAGGCATTGCGGCCCAACAAGCCCATGCTTTCAAGCCACTGCCAGCTAAGGTAGTATCACCTCGAAAATAATCGAACGCGGGCAACCCACGCCCACCACTACATGGATACCTTCATGGCCCCATGCTCGCCGCTACTGACAAAAAACCATTCACGCCCACCGCGCTATCTCTCCACCCTTCTCTGCGCCATTAGTTGTTTAGTCCTCGTCGCCTGCGGCAATGGCGAAAACAATGTCAGTACTGGTCTGCAAAGCCAAACTCTGCACTGGGGTAATGGTGCCGAGCCTCAGGAACTTGACCCCCATATCGTCACCGGCATACCCGAGCACCATATTATTGTCGGTCTGCTTGAGGGGCTGGTGCTAAAAGATCCGCAAACACTCGAACCCACACCCGGCATGGCCGAGAGCTGGGAGATCAGTGACGACGGTAAAACCTATACCTTTCATATTCGCGACAATGCCCGCTGGTCGAATGGCGACCCAGTGACGAGTGAGGACTTCGCCTGGTCGTGGTGGCGCGCCCTGCAACCGGCGCTGGGTAATCTTTACGCTTATATGTACTACCCGATCAAAAATGCCGAGGCCTATGCCACCGGCAAGCTCGATGACTTTTCTCAGGTCGGCGTGAAAGCGCTTGATGCCCAAACACTCGAAATCACACTGGCTAACCCAACGCCCTATTTCTTGCAATTACTCGACCACTATTCGATGTTTCCCGTGCATCGCGCCACTATCGAAAAGTTTGGCGGTGCGGCCGAGCGCGGCACTCGCTGGACGCGGGCCGGTAATTTCGTCGGCAATGGCCCTTTCACTCTCAAGCAGTGGGATTTAAATCGCCTGGTGATGATTGAGAAAAGCCCCACTTATTACGATGCCGATAAAGTACGGCTGCAGGCGATTCGCTTTTACCCCACTGAAAATGTCTCGACCGAAGAGCGCATGTTTCGCGCTGGCCAGCTGCATGTCACCGGCTCACTGCCCGCCGATAAAATTGCGGTGTATAAAGAGACGAATCCGCAAGCCCTGCGTATCTCGCCCTATCTCGGCACCTATTTTTATCGGGTTAACACCCGTGTTGAACACCTCACCGATAAACGCATACGCCGCGCATTGGCGATGGCGATTAATCGCCAGCAGATTATCGACACGGTGACCAAGGGCGGGCAAACCCCGGCCTTTACGTTTACACCGCCCAACACGCTGGGCTATACGGCGGAGGATGGCTTTGCTGAAGACATTGCCACTGCAAAAGCCCTGCTTACAGAAGCGGGCTACCCCAATGGCGAGGGTTTTCCTGCCACGGAGATTCTCTATAACACCAGCGAGGGCCACCGCAAACTCGCCGTTGCCATTCAACAGATGTGGAAAAAGAATCTGAATATAGACATCAGCCTGAATAATCAGGACTGGAAGGTTTACCTCGACAGCGAGGCCTCGGGCAACTTTCAGATTTCCCGCGCCGGCTGGATTGGCGACTACGTTGACCCCAACACCTTCCTCGATATGTGGCTCACCGATGGCGGCAATAACCGCACCGGCTGGCACAATGATGAGTACGACCAACTGATTAGCCAAGCGGCACCCGAGGCCAAAGAACGTGAACAACGCTACGCACACTTTCGCCGCGCCGAAGCCATTTTGATGGACGCCATGCCCATCATCCCCATTTACACCTACAACAGCACCCACCTTGTGCATACGAATGTTAAAGGCATGCCTTCGAACATTCTCGACTACCCGCTGTATAAGCAAATCTATTTGAGCGAGGATTAAAGCACCATGGCTCGCTTTATTTTAATGCGCTTGTTACAGGCGGTACCGGTGCTACTGGTGGTGATTACCGTCACCTTTTTTCTTGTGCGTCTCGCCCCTGGCGGGCCTTTTAGCGCTGAGAAAGCCGTACCACCGGAAGTATTAAAAGCCCTCGAAGCCCGCTATCACCTAGACCAACCCGTCATTAATCAATACTTCTCCTACCTTGGCGATCTGGCCCACGGCGATTTCGGCCCCTCCTTTAAATACCCCGGTCGCTCGGTCAATGAAATGATTGCCGCTGGCCTGCCCGCCACGGCTGAGCTGGGCCTTTACGCGATGTTTTTTGCGCTGTTGATCGGTGCCAGCGCGGGGATTATTGCCGCGCTAAAGCCCAACAGTGCCCAGGACTACATCCCCATGTCCACCGCCATGCTGGGCATTTGTATGCCCTCATTTTTACTCGGCCCGCTATTAATGCTGGTGTTT
>QNFO01000297.1 GCA_003646355.1 Gammaproteobacteria bacterium | reverse complement strand
TGGGCGGAGCCTGCAAGTGATGTGGATTTTTACGATATTAAAGGCGATGTAGAAGCGATACTGGGCCTTTGCGGTACAGATACTCAGGTGGAGTTTGCCGGCGCTGAGCACCCAGCTCTTCACCCCGGACAAACCCTGGCGCTGGTCAACAAGCAGGGCGAGACCTTCGGCTATATTGGCAAGTTACACCCAACACTTCAGCAGTCGCTGGGCTTGAGTCAGCCGGTGTATGTGTTCGAACTGGTGTTAGCGGAAATCACTCAGGGCCAGATAGCCGCTTTTGATGAAATTAGTAAATACCCGGCTGTGCGCCGCGATATATCCCTGTCTTTGCACACAGATGTCGTCATTGCGGAGCTTGTGGCAACGGCTAAAGCAAGCGCGGGCGATTACCTCATTGACTTAAAGGTTTTTGATGTCTATGAGGGCAAACACATTGAAACTAATAGGAAAAGTGTCGCCATTGGCTTGACCTTTCAAGATAAATCACGCACCCTTAATGACGAAGATGTGAATGCTGCTATGGATGCCGTTATCAAGGCACTAGAAAGCGCTCACGACGCGAATTTAAGAGGATAAGAATGTCTGCATTGACCAAGGCTGATATCGCTGAAATGCTCTATGAAGAGCTCGGCCTTAATAAGAGAGAGTCAAAGGAAATTGTCGAATGCTTTTTCGAAGAAATCCGACTATCTTTAGCTGAAAACGAACAGGTTAAAATCTCCGGTTTTGGTAATTTCGATCTGCGCGACAAAAGCGTCAGACCGGGCAGAAATCCCAAAACCGGTGAAGACATTCCCATTGAAGCGCGCCGCGTCGTCACATTCAAACCCGGGCAAAAGTTAAAGGTGAGGGTAGAGAACTATGCTGGAAGCGAGTAACAACAGTGAGCTAGCACCAATCCCCAGCAAGCGTTATTTCACCATTGGTGAAGTCAGCGAACTCTGCGAAGTTAAACCCCACGTATTGCGTTACTGGGAACAAGAATTCCCCAGCCTCAGCCCCCTGAAGCGCCGTGGCAATCGCCGCTACTACCAGCGCCAGGATGTTCTCTTAATTCGCCAGATCCGCTCTCTGCTCTACGACCAGGGCTTTACTATCGGTGGCGCCCGCCAGCGTTTAGGTGGCGAATCAGTGAAAGAAGAAGCCACGCAAATCCGCCAGATCATCAATCAAACCGTCAGCGAGCTAGAAGACGTGTTGCGGATGCTCAAAGCCTAACTTTCCCCCTTTCTTGAGCACTGTAAGGAATGGCGGAAAAGCAGCCCAAAAGACACTTTTTACTTGCTTTCAAAAGACCATCCGGTAAGATGCACGCCTTGTCCCAAGGGGCAAATATCGGAGCGTAGCGCAGCTTGGTAGCGCACCACACTGGGGGTGTGGTGGTCGTCGGTTCAAATCCGGCCGCTCCGACCAAAAACAACTGTTGATCAGTGACTTCTAAGCCTGCTTAAACGCGGGCTTTTTTGTGCCTGTGGTATTAAGTCCAAATAACAGCCATAAATTGGCGCCTTTAATTACAATCTTGCGTCTTCATGTCACGGCCGTGCTTGATACCGGCTTAGGAGCTATCAAGTCACAGAGACTTAACAAGCAGCATTTAAAGTAAGGAGCTGATATTGGGGAGGATCGAAGCGAACACGAATCATAAAGCCTTGTGTAACGGGCAGCCTCGGAGCGGTGAGAGTGTCACAGCGAAGCGTAGCCGAACGAGTTGACCAACTTGTTATGTGCTTAGCAACCAGCGCGATGGAAAACTGATCAAGGTAGATACCCCAGGATATTATTTAAACTACGAAGTAATGACAATCCGGTCTGGTTACACAGAATCATTTATAGGCTCCCAGACACTGAAATTCGTTATTGGGCATATCATGACTCGATACAGTTACGGTGACACCCTCAATCATTGTGTGATGAGCCCATTCTTGATTCAACTGTCGCTAACATGTAATCGTAGTTTATCTCGAGCATCTGTTATTGCGGCTTGAGAGCCAAACCGTTCCTCAAGAGCATCTAGCCCCTCGCTGAGCAAAGGAATGCACACAACACAAACGTCTGCTTGCTCCATACCTTGCCTTTCCATCAAAGCTAACATTTCAAGGTAGGTAGGCATAACCTGCTCCAAGCTTGAAAAAAACAAGTTATGCTCAATACCTAAGGTATCCGCCACTTTCTTTCCTACGCTCTGGGCATCCACAACCGTTCTGGGACTACGAATTCTAGACATACCCCATATGATGATGCAAATAACAACAATCGAAATAATCCCTGCGAAATCCACACATACTCCGTTTTTACAGGCAAAAAAACGAGCCTAACAAAACCATGCTAGACATCTATTCAAATTATTTTCATCTAATCAACACAAAATTTACCCACTAGCGACTTGGTAATCTAAAGTAGATATCAGTGTCCAAAATTGCCAGTGGCTTACTTATAAAAGCAAACATCTAGGGCAAATTTAGCATACACATAAGGGGCCAATCTTGTACCACTTTCGTGGACACTTTTTATGTACATAGCTTTTCATAGTTGTAAGGTGATTGATACCCCATTCCAGAATGTCAGTGCTCTCTGTTGTGAAAATCAATGTTCTCAATAATATTTGCCACGGTATGAATTTAATTTGCAAGCACATGATGGCGAATCATCTTTAATTTGATGTTGTGGGAGAATGATTCCACTTTGGTGTTATCGAGTGGATTGCCTTTACTATTCATACTGCGTGTCATGCCCGCTGATTCTCGTGCCATCACAAATATTACAAGTATCATTTTTATTATCTTCACTCATAACTATAATTTCCATTTCATGGATGATATTCGATACAAGCCACTCACTAGGCCGGTACATTTAGTCATTTAGTTGTAGCGCGTACAGCTATTGACAGAACGACAAGATCTACACTCCAACTGTACTACCCCCAACAATGCGCACACAATTCCGCCCATCTTCCTTGGCTTGGTAAACGCCCTTGTCGGCCTGGCTAATGAGGTAGGTTTGTATGGCCTCGCTATCGGCAAAACCTTGC
>QNFO01000296.1 GCA_003646355.1 Gammaproteobacteria bacterium | reverse complement strand
TGCGGTGTTGTTGTCTAACGGAGCACCGACAATATATAGAAATCGAGTCAATTTATCCCATCGTTTTAGCATGTAGTTATAAGCACCACCGAGGCGACTGTTTTCTTCCACCCAATGCTCATCCAGTTGTTTTTGCATTTCTGCTTTGAATTCATCCATTATCGGACGACTATGTTTTTGATGAAATTCAAGCCGTTGCTGAGCATTCAGTCCCTGCTCTTTGATTTGTGCTTCATGATGATATATTTTGCCAATGGCATTAATTGCATAGTGGCATTCTTCGGGAAAAACAGACTCAATATCAATAAAATTTCTTCTCCCATGGATAATACAATTGATCCAAATACTGTCATTATTTTTCAATCGGTTGGCAGCCAGCCCATCTGACATTTGCATGATGGGCGCTAATGCCTTATCACGTAAATCAATGATATCATCCAGGTTTTCACCCGCATGTTGTCGTCCGGTAATATACAAACAAATGGGATGATCACCTTCAAATACCATGGCAGTCGTAACCATGGCTTTTCGCTTGGGTGTTGCTTGCTGGTTTTCTTTGATCATGGATAAAATTCGCGCTGTCGTATCATCATGATAAGCCAGTTGAGAATCAGCAGCACAGTGTTTCAGATATTCATAAATACGATACCCCACATCGGCTACAGACTCCACTAATTCAAACTGGGTGGCATCCGGTAAAGGGATCCCTGTCATCTGCTGATATAATTCAATTCGTTTGAAAGGCAAACCCATATAATAATGCATGATCGCCAGAGCCACCCGGAGACTATCATCATGTTTTTGTTTAGCGACATCCTCCGGCATTGGGGCTTTAAATATCGCCCCACAGGCACTGCAACGATAACGCTCCAGGAAATAGATGATGGCCTGAGCCAGTCCCTGACTGAACAGACGGATTTGTGTGGCAGGATCTTTCATCCTGAACAATTTGCCTTTCTGGCAATGTGGACAGCGGTCACCTTTTTGATGCTCAGGATGACGGCAGTGAATGGTTTCAGCCCCCGTGTAAGCATCCGTTCCTAAACGGCCATTCCCGAATTTTTTAGAAGGTGGTGGTTGGGATGGCTCAGAGTGTTCAGCCGGATCGGTTGAGTTTGATGTATTTTTTTTATCCTCTGAATGGATCTCACCGGATGTTTGCTTGCCATCCCCAGGCTGGTGGGTATCATCTGGGTGATTGGGCTTCTTTTCACTTTTTTGCCCAAAAACCAGCTTCTTTACCTTGTTCAGGGAGATCCTGGTTTCACGTAAAGCATACTGTAACCATAGAAACATGAGGATGATTTGGCATAATACGTTTTGATCAATTTTGTCTAACTCATTATTTTTTATCTTTGAAATCAGCTGGTTTGCCTGCTCTTTCGTGATTTCAATCGGATTTTCAGGTGGATTTATGCGCATAATATTTTTTTAAAATGCCGGGTCAGAGGGTAAACCCAGACCGACTTAATACCGATATTCGTTTTCTGATCACCTTTTTTACCCCGACCGGTTGTGGTGCCCAGACATTGCCAGTTTGCTGCTTTGTAGCAAGTGCCTTTAAAGTATTCAGTCGCAACAAAGGTTTCCAGTAAAACCGGTTGGTAATGATAGCGATCAAACCAGTCAGACTGAACTCGTTTAGCCACCATGGATAATAGTTTGCTGGCCAGGTGAGGAACTCTGATCCAGGGCAGGATCAAGAAGCGGGCATTATTAATGATCTGATGCAAACGTGCCTCACGCTGTGAGGTCTGCCAGCCAATAAACTGATCGCGTGGTGCTGTCATCCAGGCACTGGCACCAAAACTTAATAAAGCAATTGGTTGATTATTGGAGTAAACAAAATAGCGTAGTTGCGCACCTGACATAGGTGTGTAACCCAGATAATGATAGCGATCAATGAGCTCGTTCCATAAGGCGCTGTTGGCTGGAGTAACGATCTGAAATTGCAGATCATTCAACTCAGTCACCGCACAATGGATGGGTTTCCCGGGTTCTCCTTCCGGGGTACGTTTTTTATTGACCTGACAGGGTGGTTTCGTTCGGCGGGGCTCAGGTAAACAGATGATATTATCCCGATCCATGGCCAACATGGCGACCCGGCAACTCATTTCTTTCAGGTCACCGTTCATTTTTTTCCAGTTGAACAACTGACAAACCAGTCTGGACAATGCTGCTCTGTGTGCCTCGGGATTATCAGTGATTAATTGATTGATCCGGGCAATATCTTTCGGGGTAAAGCATTTGCCACTATATTTTTTGGCTACGGTAAGTGTTTTCATGGAACGGGATTATAATAAATATTGTTCTGTGTGTCCCGATTTTTTTGAATTTTTTTAATTCATGTAATGAAAATGAGTGATTTGGGATGATTTCTAGTGATGTTCAAGCATGCTTGCCGGAACTATACGCTTTTTGAGCGGATAACATCATCTTTCTTTGCTCTTTACTCAGAGTCTTAAATCTGGCAATTTTCTCAATTTCATCAGCTGGCATGGCCAGACAAACCCACCATTCAATCATATTGAGCATGGTTTCAGCTGCATTGGGAAAATCTTTCATATTCTGTGTGGCAATCCAGTACCAGGTACCCAATTTACGCCACATTTTTGTGATCTTGACGACATAGGGAGCCAGCAATGGATTCTTAGTAATGATATGCCCCTTCCGTTAGTACGATAGTAGGTCTGGGATCGTATTCATACTTCTCAACCAAGTTGTTAATGGTATTCATCAACCCGGTATAAGCCACTGCCAGTTCTGTTTCATAACCTTCACGAGCCAGATAGGCCAGGTCAACAACAGTAATATCGGTTTCCGGCCAATACTCTCCTTCCTGATTGAATAATTCTCCGGTGAAGCCATCACAGAATAATTCCATGGCATCGGCCAGTTCGGAGGCTCTTTCTCCTTTGATTTGATTATTATTTTGGGTTAATTCATAAAGTGAAACCTCACGGATTCCGTTAACAACATCGGTCACCATGGTTTGCTTACGCCCATCTTTAGCTACTGTTTCTGCCGCCCTATAAATACCACGACGCACAATC
>QNFO01000295.1 GCA_003646355.1 Gammaproteobacteria bacterium | reverse complement strand
GTTGGCGAAGAAGCGGGCATTGGCAAAGGCTTTTACTACGCCATGGCCGGTTTAACCGGGGGTCGTATTCAAACCTCAGCCCGCGCGGCGGGGGTGATGCAGGCGGCCAGCGAGCAAGCCATTGCCTACGCTAAAGAACGTAAAGTGTTTAAGCAGCCGGTTGCCGATTACCAGTTAACTCTGGTGAAGTTGAGCCGCATGGTGACTACGCTGTTGGCCTCGCGCCAGTTCAGTTATGCCGTGGCTCGCGAAGTGGATGCCGGTGGCGGTAAGATGGAGGCGAGCCTGGTGAAGTTGTTTGCCTGTCGCGCCGCCGAGTGGGTAACGCGCGAAGCCCTGCAAATTCACGGCGGCATGGGTTATGCCGAAGAGGTGCCAGTGAGTCGCTACTTTGTCGACGCACGGGTACTATCAATTTTTGAAGGCGCGGAAGAAACGCTCGCCTTAAAAGTAATTTCTCGAGAACTGGTCGCCAACGCTTAAGCGCTTAACAGTTAAAGTCAGGTGATTTTTTTATAGCATTTTAATTAATTAAAAGAAGGGAAAAGCAATGAGCGTTACAGAACATCTTAAAGGTAAATCTATTGTTGTCACCGGCTCTGGCCGTGGCATTGGTCGCACCATCGCACTTGAAATCGCCAAAGCCGGCGGTAACGTTGTGGTTAATGATCTCGACCGCGATGTTGCTGAAGAAGTGGTTGCAGAAATTAAAGCCCTCGGCGTTGATGCCGTTGCCAACACCGACAGCGTTGCCGATTGGGAAGGCGCCAATAAAATGGTCACCCAGGCCGTCGATAGCTTTGGCGAGATCAGCGCCGTTGTTAACAATGCCGGTAACTTGCGTGATGTTATCTTCCACAAAATGACTCAGGACGATTGGCATCAGGTGATGAACGTTCACTTGAACGGTAGCTTCAATGTTAGCCGTGCCGCCGCGACTCATTTCCGCAATCAAGAAAGTGGCTGCTGTGTACACATGACCTCTACCTCGGGTTTGATCGGCAACTTTGGTCAAGCTAACTACGCTGCTGCTAAAGCGGGCATTGTTGGTTTGTCGAAGTCTATCGCGCTGGATATGCAGCGTTACAACGTGCGTTCAAACTGTATCGCGCCTTTTGCCTGGAGCCGTTTGACCGCTTCCATTCCAGCTACTACGCCGGATCAAATCGCCCGTGTTGAAAAGCTTAAAAAAATGACGCCTGAAAAAGTTGGCATTGTTGTCGCTGCCCTGTGTTCCGACCGGGCCGCCCATATCTCCGGTCAGATTTTTGCTGTGCGCATGAATGAAATCTTCCTCATGAGCCAGTCGCGCCCTGTGCGTTCGAGCCACGCTGGTGACGGTTGGACCATCGATAGTATTTTTGACACCGCCATGCCTCAGCTCGAGAGTCATTTTTATCCGCTGGATCGTTCGCAGGATATATTCTCCTGGGATCCAGTCTGAGTTAACGACCCTTGGAAAAGTGAAGAAAAATAAGTAACAAAAAAGGGGCGCATTGACGCTCCTTTTTTTGAAATGCAGTTTATAAAGATTGAGGCTTAACAATGGCAATCGTTTACGACACATTAAAAAACCGAAAATTTGAAGAAATCGTCCACACCTATACCGAGCGCGACACCATGTTGTATGCCCTCGGTGCCGGTGTTGGTTATGACCCGATGGATGAAAAAGCGCTGAACTATGTTTACGAAGAAAACCTTAGTGCGCTGCCCACCATGGCGACCGTGCTGGCCTATCCAGGTTTTTGGTTAAAAGAGCCCGACACCGGTGTTGACTGGACCAAGGTTCTGCACGCCGATCAGGAAATCATTCTGCACAAACCGCTGCCCCCATCGGGCACGTTGAAGGCTACTACTAAGGTTGATGAAGTTATCGACAAGGGTGAGGGCAAGGGCGTATTTATTTATTCCTCGCGCACGGTGACCACTGAAGACGGCGAGCCATTGTGTACTTTGATTCAAAATACGATGGCTCGAGGTCAGGGTGGTTTTGGCGGTTGTACCGACCGGCCACCGGCTTCGCAGGTGATTCCTGAAACGGCGCCCGATGAAAGTTGTGAACTACCGACTTTATTACAGGCGGCCTTGATTTATCGCCTTTCTGGTGACTACAACCCTCTCCACGCCGATCCGGCTGTGGCGAAGAAGGGCGGTTTTGATCGTCCTATTCTGCACGGTTTGTGCACCTTTGGTGTTGCTGGCCACGCACTCCTCAAGACCTGCTGTGACTACGATGTGACACTATTTCGCAGCATGAAGGCTCGCTTCTCGGCGCCAGTTTATCCCGGTGAAACCATTCGCACCGATATCTGGAAACTGGATAAAGGCGTGGCGTTTCGCTGCACCGTGGTTGAGCGCGATCTTGTAGTTATCGACAATGGTTTTGCCGACGTCGGTTAGTGGTCGTTGATCTATAGATCCACTGCCATGTCTGTTGCTGGGTCGGGGCAAGCTCGATCCGGACAGCTTGGGGCGGAGAATAGCCAGCAGGGAAGACACTGTGAAAGTGAATGATGGACGTTATTTGTGGAAAGTAAGGCTATGAAAAATATTCTCTCCGGACTGCGTGTTGTCGAAGGGGCCGCGTTTGTCGCCGCACCGTCGGGAGCAATGACTCTGGCCCAACTCGGTGCCGATGTGATTCGCTTCGACATGATCGGTGGCGGTCTCGATTATCGCCGCTGGCCGGTCGATAAAAACAACCAAAGTTTGTTTTGGGCCGGTCTCAATAAGGGCAAGCGCTCGATAGCTGTCGATTTTCGCAAGCCCGAAGGGCAGGAAATTCTCACTCGTTTGATCGCCGCACCGGGTGAAGAGGCAGGCATGTTTTTGAGTAACTTTCCCGCCAGGGGCTGGCTCGCCTACGACAAGTTGCGCGAGCATCGCGACGATTTGATTTACATGAATCTCAGTGGCGACCGCCACGGTGGCTCGGCGGTTGACTACACCGTCAACTGCGCCATGGGCCTGCCGACGATGACTGGCGAGAATACCGACCCGGTCAATCATGTGCTCGCCGCCTGGGATGTAATTACCGGTCAGACATTGGCTCTGGGCATGTTAGCCGCAGAGCGCCACCGCCGTATTAGT
>QNFO01000294.1 GCA_003646355.1 Gammaproteobacteria bacterium | reverse complement strand
GCTTATCAGCGACAACGCTGTCGAGCTCTTCAATGGTTTGATTGTGGTTAGTGTAAATACAGATATCACCGGCAATCCCCAAGCTTTTTTCGACGATGTCCCGCGCACTTAAATCGGTGTTTTTGAGCAGGGCCATGGCGGCCGATTGAGCGAAGGGGCCGCCGGAGCCGATGGCGATCAAATCGTCTTCGGGCTGAATGACATCGCCGTTACCGGTGATAATCAGCGAGGCATCTTTGTTGGCGACGGCAAGCAGGGCTTCGAGGCGGCGCAGAATGCGGTCGGTACGCCAGTCTTTGGCAAGCTCGACAGCGGCACGTACCAGGTTGCCCCGGTGCTCTTCCAATTTGGCTTCAAAACGTTCAAATAAGGTAAATGCATCGGCGGTGCCACCGGCAAAACCGGCGATAACTTCGTCGTTGTACAGGCGGCGGACTTTGCGCGCATTGCCTTTCATGATGGTATTGCCCAGCGATACCTGGCCATCGCCACCGATAACGACTTTGCCGTTGCGGCGAACGGATAGAATGGTGGTGCCTCGATATTGTTCCAATGGAATCTCCCTAATGTATGCTCAGCCCTATGTGGGGGCGAGGGTGGCCGAATTCAATGTTTCCCAGCATGTCTTTGCCGCTTCTATTGGTGCTGACTTGCCACATCGTTACAATAGCGGCTCACACGTGCTGAAAACGTAAATCACAAGGCATTATTTCATCGGGGCCGAGTGGCGTAGCGTCACGGTTTCAGTCGATAGCGGGTCACGGAGCCGCTAGTTGCAGACTTGCTAGTCACAGGATAGATCATTGCGCGATAACAAAATGCCCCCGCCAAATCCCCAGGGGGGAGTTCCGATCGAAAAGCCCCACCGAGGCTTGCTCGGCTCCAGCGCCATCGTCGGTGCCATGACCATGCTGTCGCGCATACTCGGGCTGATTCGCGACGTGGTGTTTGCCCGCGTGATTGGTGCCGATGGCTTTGCCGATGCCTTTTTTGTCGCCTTTAAAATCCCCAACTTTTTGCGCCGCTTATTTGCCGAGGGCGCTTTTGCCCAGGCCTTTGTGCCGGTGCTTACCGAGTATCGCAATGAAGGCGGTCATGCTGCGGTAAAAGAGTTAATTGATCGTGTAGCCGGTGCATTGGGCTCGGTGCTAATTGTGCTTACGGTGGTCGCGGTGATTGCAGCCCCGATGCTCGCCGGGATTTTTGCCCCAGGTTTTGTTGGCGATTCGGCCAAATTTCAGGCCACTACCGAGATGATTCGGGTGACCTTCCCCTATTTGCTGTTTATTTCTTTAACCGGTTTTGCTGGTGGCATTCTAAACAGTTACGACCGTTTTGCCGTGCCGGCTTTTACGCCGGTGTGGCTGAATGTTTGTTTGATCAGTGCCGCGCTGGTGGCGGCCCCCTGGTTTGACCAGCCCGTGTTTGCCCTGGCCTGGGGGGTGTTTGCTGCGGGTATTATTCAAATGCTCTTCCAGATTCCCTTTCTGGCCAACATTCATTTGCTGCCCTCGCCAAAACTCGACTGGCAATATCCGGGGGTTAAAAAAATTCTACGGCTGATGGCACCGGCCATTTTTGGGGTGTCTGTTAGTCAAATTAATCTGCTGCTCGACACGGTGATTGCCTCCTTCCTGCCCACCGGCAGTGTTTCCTGGCTCTACTATTCCGATCGCCTGGCCGAGTTGCCCCTGGGCGTTTTTGGTGTGGCGGCGGCGACGGTAATTTTGCCCAATCTTTCGCGCCAACATGCGGCCAAGTCGACGGATGAATTCAATGCCATCCTCGATTGGGCGATTCGTTTTGTGCTGTTAATTGCGGTGCCGGCCTCCATCGCCTTGATGATGATTGCCGAGCCGCTGCTGGCTGCGCTGTTTTACGACGGTAGTGAAATCGACCAGCGCGATATTGTTATGGCCGGTTTCAGCCTGCGCGCTTATGCCCTGGGCGTAGTGGCCTTTATGTTAATCAAGGTGCTAGCACCGGGCTATTTTGCCCGTCAGGATACGAAGACCCCGGTAAAAATTGGCCTGATTGCAATGGCGGCCAATATGGTGATGAACCTTGTTTTTGTTTTCGTCTTGCATCACTACTTCACTTTAGGTCATGCGGGTCTGGCGCTGGCGACATCGTTGGCCGCTTTCCTGAACGCGGGTTTGCTGTTTCGTGGCTTGCGCAGCAGCGGCGTTTATCGTGCGCCGAGTGGCTGGGGGGCGTTTGCGGGGATGCTGTTGTTGGCCAACGCCATTATGGCGGGGGTTTTATACCTTGCGTTGGCTCAGTTCGGTGACTGGTTTGCGATGAGTTTTATGACGCGAGTACTGACCGTGCTGGGTATTTGTGGTGTCGGTTTTGTCGCTTATGCAGCAACGCTTTTACTTTGCGGCTTTCGTCTTAGTAAATTACGTAGTCCCGTTAAATAGCCCGTTTCAAATAGTCGTTTCGGTGTCGCCTAACTTTCGCGCTGCAGGGCTGCCTTTCAGTCGCCGGGCTGGGTATAATTCCCGGCTTTAACAGGGCGGAGTTAGGCAGTGGCAAATGGCGTTGTGGATTTCTTTGTTCGAGGCATGCACAACCTGCGCGAGGAGCACAGGGGCTGCGTCGCGACTATAGGTTCTTTCGACGGCGTGCATCTCGGCCATCAGGCCATTGTTGAACAGATTAAAGAGCGTGCCAGACGCTATGCTTTGCCCTCGGTGGTGGTGATGTTTGAGCCCCAGCCCCGGGAGTATTTCTCTCGCGAGCAGGCGCCAGCACGGCTGATGCGCTTGCGTGAAAAGATCGATGCTCTGCTCGATGCGGGTGTTGACCGTGTCGTTTGCCTGCAATTTAACCGTGCCATGCGCAGTCTCACTGCTCAGCAGTTTATTGATGATTTACTGATTGCTGGCATCGGTATCAAGTGTTTGGTGATTGGTGATGACTTTCACTTTGGTTGTGATCGCAAGGGCGATTTTGCCATGCTCAGGGAAGTCGGTGCCAATCATGACTTTGAGGTGGTGGCTACGGAAACCGTCAAGGCTGATCAGGCGCGCGTTAGTAGCACTCGCATTCGTGCGGAACTGGAAGCGGGCCACTTTGATGCTGCCAG
>QNFO01000293.1 GCA_003646355.1 Gammaproteobacteria bacterium | reverse complement strand
CTCAATGATTGGCGCACGCGTCTACCCGCCCAGGCACCCAACCACTTTGTGCTCAACTTATTTGAGCACGATATGCCCCCCTTCGAGCAATGGCTTCAACAACACGACGCCATCGCCCAGCCACTCTACCCTGTGGTTCGCGGTCGCCTCAGCACCATCAATGCTGTACCAGTACGTGAAGCGGTCACTAAAGAAAATAAATCCAGCCAGCGCCATTTGAACAGGGATTTAATACTCACCGAGGCCAGTGTTCTGCCCGCCAGCAATATTATTAACAGTGGCCAATGGCATGGCGAAGCGGCACTCGATTCATCACCCGCTAAAACCACGGGTTCAACGATTCACAACGTTTCCGTTGAACAGGAAATTGCCGACCGACTCGGTTTAAAGCTGGGCGATAAACTCGAATTTGTCACCAGCCGAGGCATGCTCAATGCCACCATTAGTAGCCTGCGCGAAGTCGACTGGAATAGTTTTGAACCCAACTTTTATTTTATTTTTAGCAGCGCTACATTCGCCGCACAAGACATTACCTGGATCACCAGCTTCTGGCTGCCCGAGGGGGACGGCGCTCGCCTTGCAGAGCTGCTGAATGAATTGCCCCACATCACCCTGCTCGATGTTAAAAGCCTGCTCGATAAAGCTCAGGAAATTATGGCCCAGGCCAGCCAGGCCAGCGCTCTGCTGGGTGCCCTGCTGATGTTTTCGGCACTACTCGTACTCGCCGCCGGCCTGCTCGGTGGACAGCAACAACGGGGCCGAGACAATGCCTTACTGCGCGCGCTCGGCGGTAAACAGCAATTAATTAAGCGCATCCTCTGGATAGAATTTCTCTGTTTGAGTGGCAGTGCCGCCCTGGGCGCAACGGCTATATCACTGCTCGCTCTCTACCCCTTAAATGAAAGGCTATTTCAGCAAGGCCTAAGCCTATCGAGCTGGCAAGCCCTGCCACTGGCACTGGCATTACTTGTCACCCTTTGCGGTCTACTTGCCAGTCGTAGAGCGCTTGAGCAACCCGCACTAAGTTTGCTGCGCAATAGCGCGGACTAAGTAAAATTCTGCGATTTATAGCTCGACAAACACCTCATCATTATCAATATGCACCGGGTAAGTCTTTAAAGCCTTCTCGCCACGCACAACATTGAGTAATTGAATACCCGGGGGGAAACAGGCCCACTCCTTAACGTCGCCGGTTTTGACACAAAACTTGGCGCGATGGATGGGACACTGCAGTACATCACCATCGAGAATATCACCCTTACCCAGCGGTAAACGTAAATGAGGACAACTGGCCTCGGTCGCAAAAAAGCCACTATCAAGATGAAAGACAATGACTTTATTGCCCTCCACCTTTGTCACTTTACGTTGACCCGGTGGAATATCATTAACATGACCAACACTGTATTTAGGCATTGCGGCTTTCCTTTTATTAATTATTATTTAAGGGAATTCAGTTTACTCAAGTGACGACTTTATGTGCAAGAAGCAAAAAAAAGTCGTCCCAGCCTGCTCTTCAAACACAACAGCTATTGTAAATAGTTTCTAAAACCACTTATTTATTTGGCGCCCGTAAGCCGCCTCACCAGCGGCCCTAAGGTTAAACCCTGCACGACGATGGAAAACACCACGACCACATAAGTCACGGTCAGTAGTAAATCGCGCATTTCGCCGCTGGGTAGTGAAAGAGCCAAGGCTACTGAGATGCCACCGCGCAAACCGGCCCAGGTCAAAATACTCACCACGCCGGGGGTAAAACTGCGGAAGGGGCGCATCAAGCCTATGGGCAGGCCGACGCTAAATAAGCGCACGACAAGTATTAAGGGTATCGCCAGTGCACCCGCCAGTAGGTAATCATCGCGCAAAGAGATAACCAGCACCTCGAGCCCGATCAACACAAACAATACGGCGTTGAGTATTTCGTCAACCAGCTCCCAGAAAGTGTCCAGATGTTCGCGGGTTTTATCCGACATCGCTGCACGCCGCCCGTGATTACCAATTAATAAACCCGCAACGACGATGGCGATGGGGGCCGACAAGTGCAGATGTTCCGCAGCAGCGTAACCGCCAGTCACCAGTGCCAGGGTTATCAGCACTTCAACCTGGTAGTTGTCGATGTGTTTGAGCATAAAAAATGCCAGGCTGCCGGCGACCAAACCAAACACAAGGCCACCGATAGCCTCCATAAAAAATAGGGTGGCTATGGATGCAGCGCTAACATCAGCCTCACCAGCGGCGATATCCGCCAGCACTAAAAACACCACCACGGCCACACCGTCATTAAATAGTGATTCACCTGTGATTTTTGTTTCCAGGGTTTTCGGTGCACCGGCACTTTTTAGAATGCCCAGCACAGCAATGGGATCGGTGGGTGAAATTAAAGAGCCAAACAATAAACAGTAAATAAAGGGGACGTCTATATCGAGCCAGGCAAATAAATAATAAACACCGCCACCGATTAAAAAAGTGGCACCAACGACACCGACGGTCGACAAGATACCAATCACCCAACGCTGCTGAGCCAGGTCATTAAGATTAACGTGCAGAGCACCGGCAAAAAGTAAAAAGCTCAACATGCCGTGGAGCAGAGTTTGGTCAAAGTCGATACTCGCCAGCATCGCCTCTGCCTGGTGTTCAAGCCCACCAAATATTGGCAGTTGTAACACCAGTGACATTAACAGCGCACTGAGCATCAAGCCGATGGCCGTAGGCAATTTCAGTACGCGGTAATTCAGCCAGCTAAACACCGCTGATAGGCTAATGAGAATAGCGATAATATCGAATAGACGCATAGTGAGTTTTCGCTATTTAAGGTGTGATTAAAATTATTATTTAAATTGAACAGTCTATCCCCCCGAGCCTAAAACTCAGGGAGATAACTTAACAACTATTTTTTATTTTTCATCGCCTGCTGTAACAAGGCACCCATGCTACCGACCTTGGCTTTAACCTCACCGGCCGGCTTGTTCTGCCCTTGCCTGCGCTGGCCGCCGTGTTTTTGTCCGCCGGTTTTTTGGCCGTCCCTTGTTTGTCCACCAGGTTTAGTCCGCTGCGAACGTCTTGCCCCAGCATCACCCTCTTGTTCATCGGGCAGTT
>QNFO01000292.1 GCA_003646355.1 Gammaproteobacteria bacterium | reverse complement strand
TATACAGATAATGTTGTCGGCACCATTATTGGGCAGGGCATGAACAATATACTGCCCGCCAAAATTGGTGAAGTAGTGAAGGCCTATTATCTGGCGCGAGAGTCTGGGCAAACCGTTGCCTGGCTAATTGGACTGGTCTTCTGGGAGCGCTTTTTCGATCTCAATCTGCTGTTACTGCTTGGTCTGGCCATAGTGCTGTCGGTCAGCTCACCGCTGTCGATGGGTGCTTTTGGATTGCTGGTGCTTGGTGTCTGGTTGTCGTTGCTGGTGATCAGGCGCTGGCCACAGATCGCAAGATCACTCGCCGTACGCCTGCCTGTACAGCGTGTACGTGAATTCAGCCTGGAGCTGATCGAGCACCTGGTAGTCGGGCTGAATCTGACAGTGGTACTGGTTTCTGCGTTCTGGTCTGTACTAATCTGGTTGCAGTATGTGGGTCAGGTTGCGCTGGTGTTGATACTGGTTGCAGGACTGGAGCTTGATCTCACCGCCGTATTGGTGATTTTCGTAGTGTCGGGCGTTGGCATGAACCTGGCCGGTTCACCCGGCGGTCTAGGGGTGTACGAAGCTGCGATCGTCTTGTCTGCCGGCTGGTTTGGTGTCGGGCAGGAACAGGCACTGGCGGCGGCGATAGTGTTGCATGTGATACAATACATGCCCTCGACTGTGCTGGGACTGTTGCTAATGTCCCGCTTCAATGTTTCATATAAACAGGTAAGGAAACCGGCTTCATAATGTATATTCTATTTGCAAGAATTGCGCACCGTAACTCGCGGCATTCAAACAGGATAACAACTTGAAAAACGCAACAAACGATAACAGCTTCATTCATGGCGCCAGCTATTTGCCTGAAAAGAAGGCTTATATTGTATTTCTGGTTATTGTTGCTATTGCATCACTCCTGCGAATTTATCATCTCGATAGCCAGATGTGGCTGGATGAGTACAGTACAATATTACTATCTCTTCGCAGGCCATGGCTGGATCTTGTCTCAGGTTATGCGGGCCCCGCATCACACATTTTGTTTGAAGTGCTGGCTAACTGGAGTTCATCACTTTTTGGTGAAAGTGCCTGGTCTATCAGGTTGCCAGCAGCGCTTTTTGGCATTGCCGGCGTTGCAATGCTGGCCAGGTTTGCTACCCGCATTTACACAGTCAAGTCAGGCCTGTTTATCGCTGCGCTGATGGCGCTTTCTTATAACCATATTTTCTTTTCGCAGGACGCTCGCGGCTATACGACGCTGATTTTTTTCTTTCTGTGGTCGTCCTATCTATTTTTGCAAATAGTTGAAAGCGGGCAAATGGAGAAAAAAACAGGCATTCTGTATTGTCTTGCAACTGTTTTAACCTGTTATTGTCAGCCGTTTGGTGTTTTTGTACCTGCATCGCAAAGCGTTATTGCGTTGGCATTGGTCGTGATTAATGCAAAGACACAGGATGCAGAGAGCTTCCCGATAAAGCAGTTTATTTTATGGATGATTGCAGCTGCTTTGATTACCTTGTTGTTTTATGCGCCAAAGATCGATGTCATGCTTGAGCATGCCCAAATGAATGTCGATACACCGGCGGAAGGGCCAAGATTTAATATCGGGCTGGTCATTGAAATTATAGAGGGCTTGAGTGCTGCGTTTTTCGGTTATGTTGGTCTGACAATTGTTTCTATTGCGGGTGCTATAGGAATTATCATATGGATACGTTCGAATGCAGTGTCATTTTTTATTTTAACGTTACCGATCGTTATTCAGGGTATCGTGTTTTTTATAATGGGTTTCGGTATTCACCCAAGGTATTTTGCGATAGCCATACCGGTCATCTATGTCGCAGGTGGTATAACAATCTTTTATCTGTCCGGTGCCCTGCTTGCTAAATTTGTTTCTAGTGTTACAACACGGCAGTTTGTGCATTCTGTGGTGCTGAGTTTGATTGTGCTTGTTTCCGCGTACCCATTAATTCGCTATTACTCTATTCCTAAACAGGATTACGAAGGTGTATTGGCAATGATTGAGAAGCTATCGGCTGAAGAAGATGTCCGCGCTGGTGTACAGACAGTGGGCTCGATTATGAAGGATTACTATGAAGCGGACTGGGTTCGTATCGAAACGCTTGATGATTTGCTTGCGCAGGAAAACACCGGAAAACATGTATGGGTATCGATGACACTGGAGCGCATCATGGCATTGGCTGATCCTACGCTGGTGAAACACATTCACGAACATTATCGCCTAGTCAAAAGTTTTCCAGGCACGGTTGGCAACGGCAATATCCAGGTTTATAGCAAAATTGATTAATGCTTTTGCAAAAGTAGAGTTTGATGGACATAAGACTGCTAGAAACTGATTCTGATGGCTTGTTGTGGAATAACTTCATCCGATGCGTTCCGGGATCGACGGTTTACCATCGTTGGGAATGGAAATCGGTTTATTCCCGGTCCTATGGCTTCCAGCCCCGCTACTGGGCAGCATTTGAAGGAAACAAGGTTTGTGGAGTGTTTCCTGCTATATTGATGCGTGGTTTGAATTTACGAAAAAACTGGGTATCCCTGCCGTTTGTTACAGCGGCAGGGCCCATTCATACTTCTGAGTCAGAGATATCCAGCTTTGCTGAAGCAGTGGTTACGCGTGAAAAAGCAAACGGCATACGATGTTTTCAGGTTAGGGCAGCGGGCAATATCAGTCTCGACAATTGTTCAAATTTCGATGCCTACGTGACGATGGTACTGGATCTTGCAAACGGTTCTGATTACGTATGGGAAAAACAGTTGCAAAAGCAAAAGCGTCGTCAGGTAAGGAAAGCGGGTAAAAATAACCTGGTATCAGTGACGGGAAAACTGGAATTGCTGGATGATTTTTATGACATCTGGACGCAGCGCATTAACCAGCTTGGCACGCCCGTTTTTTCAAAACAATTTTTTAGTGAAATACTGACATCTTTCGGTGACGATGCCTGGATACAGGCGGTTCAAAAGAACGGTTTTACAGTTGGCGTTATGCTGGTGCTGATGCATAACGGGCAGGCATTCCCCCCCTGGGCTGCAACCCGGTCTGAATTCAACAGTGAAGGCGCCAACAGTCTGTTGTACTGGTCTGTTATTGAAGAGGCATGCCGAAGAGGTT
>QNFO01000291.1 GCA_003646355.1 Gammaproteobacteria bacterium | reverse complement strand
GATAATGGGGCAGTCTTTCACAGCCACTTCAATTATCGGCATTATCGCCCTGGCGGCCATCGTGGTGAGAAACTCGCTGTTAATTATCGATTTCGTCCTCGATTTGCGCAAAGAGGGTAAATCCCTACGGGACGCCATCCTCGCCGGCACGCTATTGCGTCTGCGACCCATACTGCTCACAGCTCTGTCGACCATTCTCGGCAGTGGCATTATGATTAGCGATCCTATTTTTGGCGGTCTTGCCATTTCATTAATTTACGGCACTGTCGTCTCGACCGTATTAACGGTTGTCGTCGTCCCCCTGCTGTTTTATCAATTTTTGCTCAACGAAGATAAGCGGAAAGAAGCCGTTTAACACCCTAATTAAAGTGCAATAAAACGCTTCCCCCAAACTGATTGAACACGTGAAAACAGTTTTTACAAAACACTTTTGGAGATTTTTGTGGTAATTTTTTCATTCAATAAAGTGCTGAATAAAAGCTTTTTACCCGCTCTTATTCTGGCCGCCACAGGAGGCTTTACCAGCCTTTACGCTTCAGCAGAAAACCTCAACACTGCATGGCAACAAGCACTCAGCCAAAATAAACAGATCGAGGCTGCAAAACAAAACCAGCTCGCCACTCTTAAACAGGTCGACATCGCTAAAGCGGCTCGCCTACCCAGCCTGGCTCTAACGGCTGAGTATATAAACCTGGACAACCCGCCAACGCTAAGCGGTAACTCACTAGCCGCACTACCCAACGCGCCGCCGGGCCAGGGCATGGTTAGCGTGCCCTTTGAAATGCAAATCGCCAACGATGAAGCCATGCTCTACAGTGCTGTCGCCACGCTGCCGCTCTATACCAGTGGCAGAATTAGTGCCGGTATTAACGCCGCCAAAGCACAAGCTTCAGCAAGTGCTAAAGACCAACAGCAGACCACTCTCGATATCAAGCTAGCCGTCGCCGAGGCTTATATACACGTCTTAAAAATCACAGAAATCAACACCATTGCCAATGCTCACATCACCGCTTTAACCAGCTACAAAAATGATGTGACTAATTTACATCGCCAAGGCCTTGTCTCTCGCAACGATCAATTGATGGCTAGCGTGGCATTAAGCCATGCCGTTCAAGAGGGGATTAGCGCCAATAACAAGCTTGCGGTGGCAAGTGCTCGCTACAACCAATTGCTCAATCGCCCTCTAGGTACGGCCTTTGCCCTTGAGCCTTTACCGCTGCATGGCATGAGTAAAGATAACATTCAAACCCTGACCTCCAGGGCTCTGACAACACGCCCCGAGTTGGCTGCACTGCAACACAAGATTGAAGCTCTCGGCTTCACCGCAAAAACAATCAGAGCAGTCACCCTGCCCCAACTTTATCTCAGCGGCGTCTATCGCAATCTTGATAACGACCTGTTGTTAGACGATGAAGTTGTCGCCTATGGCGTTAATTTTGTGTGGCCTATCTTCGATGGCGGCATTACCCACCACAGAAGTGGTGAGCTACAGCGTCAGGCCGCTGCATTACAGGCGCAAACCGACGATTATAAGCAACTCATCGAATTACAGGTCACACAGGCCTGGTTGAACCTCAGTGAAACCCAGCAACGCATCAAAGCCCTGGGACAGGTACTGGAACAGTCTGCAGAGAATCTGAAAATGACGCAAAACCGCTATCGTGAAGGCCTGGTTAGCAGCAGTGAAGTACTTGAAGCACAGAACCTGCGTCAGCAAAGCCTCGGCAACCACGCCAGTGCAACCTACGACTCAGCGCTGGCATGGATTCGTTTACAACGTATGACGGGTGAACTTTAAGAACGCATCGTTCTAGCACCGGCCGTCATACTCGGTGTATCCGCTCTACCACAGATCTCGATTAAATCAGCCGTCTCTGCCAGTTGATCAACCACAGTATCTTTACTAAAACCCAGCCTGTCAGTTGGCTTATTTCAGAACTACTTTGCCAGCAAAGCAGCTTGTACAAAGCGTATGCCCTGCCAGCCGTGACGCATAAAGGTGCGAATATTCGCGTGGTCGGTGCCATCGGGGTGGGCGATCACATCTTCACGAAAATACTTGCCGAAGCACACTAATGTTTCCGATTGATTCAAACCATTAATTTGGGCAAAAGCAAAAATTCGGCAAGAGCCTGCGTTTTCACCCGCTGCATTTTCAACCCGGTCATCACCCACGCCATTACTAAAAGCAGTTTCGGTGTAGTCATAACATGCATCAATAACCGCCATCACCTGGTCAAACTCGACGGTGTTCGGGGTGTTTTTAATCTGTTGAATAAGATCCGTTAAATTCATTTTTAATCCTCATGTTTAAACATTAATTGTCGGCCAGCAAAGCACCCAGTGCCGTGACAAAGGGTTTCATAAAGAAACTACCCTCGGGCATAAAGTCGACCCGCACACCTTCTTCTTTCAAATAATCGGCCATCACCGGGCCAATGGCACCAATGACCGTCACCTCAAGGCCCGCTGTGAGCAGGGCTTCAAGCCCCGATTTTTTGGCGACGCTGGCCAGGCGTTTATATTGCGGCTGGCTGGTAAAGAGTAGTGCGTCAATAGCCCCTTCGGCGAGCTGGTAAATAAGTGCAAGCACTTGCTGCTGCTCTGCATCCGATGCGTAAATATAGGGTGCCACCGTGGTGACTTCTGCACCTTTATTCTGCAAAAAATGGATGAGTTTTTCATTGGGGTTACTGCCATAAAGCTGCACGGCAATACGCCGACCCGCCAGGTCAGCTTCCTGCAGTGATTCTATAATACCGTCAGTCGTCGGCGCCGCACCCGCCAAATCAGCATGTAATTGTAGTTTGCGCAATTCCCTAACAGGCTTGGGGCCGCGCACAATCTTTCGCACCGCCGCCAGAGCCTGGTGCCAGTCCTGCTGACAATCAAAACGCTCCGCAAAGCCTTCAAGGCGGCGCATACCCTCACCAGTAAGAATAATAAAGTCATCAAACTTGCCGGCTATCATTGCCTCCAGCCACTGCTGTATGGCATCTGTATCGGGCGTATCTTTGATGGCAATCAGTGGGCAGCGCAATACGGTTGCACCACGGCGCGCCAACAGCTCCGCCAGCACATCTTGCTGGCGAGACTCAGGGATGGCGATGGTTTTGTG
>QNFO01000290.1 GCA_003646355.1 Gammaproteobacteria bacterium | reverse complement strand
TACGCGCCCTGCAATAGTGGCAAGCTTGCCATTAACCAACACAGGGCAGCCATTACCAGCATGACGGGGATAGCCGTCACCGTAACCGGCAGCAATCACCGCAATACGTGATGGCTGCGCTGATGAGCTAGCTAATACTCCGGGCGCTCGCCACGCCTCACCGTAACCCACAGCCTCACCTGCGGGCACCGTTTGTAGTGCCACTATGCGTGAACGCAGCGTCATGACCGGGCGCAGCTCTACTTCAGTGGGCAAAGGCTCATCGGTATTTAAAGGGTTAACCCCATAGAGCATCACACCCGGTCGCACCCAGTCAAAATGCATATCGGGTCGGGTTAATAAGGCTGCAGAGTTGGCCAGACTCACCCTCTCATCGGCGCGAACATTGACTTCAGTAAGGGTATTTTGAAAGCCCGTCAATTGCCGTTCGTTCAATGGGGCAGAGGGATTGTCGGCACAGGCGAGGTGAGAGATAAAAGTCAGCTTGTCGACTTGCTCCGCAGAGCGTAAGCACCCTACTGCCTGACAGAATCCAGCGGCGTTAAACCCGAGGCGATGCATACCGGTGTCGAGTTTAAGCCACACATCGATGGGCTGGTTTAGCGCAGTATCGAGGAGTATCTGCAATTGCTCGGCACAGTGAATAACGGTGCCGAGACCGTAGCGGGCCACTTCGAGCATTTCAGCACGACCAAAAACCCCGCTCAGTAATACGATGGGCTTATCAATGCCCGCATCGCGCAGCTCTACGGCCTCTTCGAGACTGGCCACACCGAAAGCATCGGCAAGGGAGCTTAGTGCTCCAGCAACATGGATGGCACCGTGGCCATAGGCATTAGCTTTCACCACCGCCATAATTTTCGCACCCGGTGTCAGGTGTCGAGCCTGGGCAAAATTGTGGCGTAAATTGGCCAGCGAGATAAGCGCTTCGATGGGTCGAGTCATAAAATCCATTGATCAGAGAAAAGGGAACGCGGGCTCAGCAAATCAACAGTGCTGTTGAACGCACATAGTGTCACAGGGCAAGTTACGAGAAGCAAGTATTGCCAGCCAGCATAATGACAGGCAGACCTTTTGTTTAGGCGCCAAGGCACGGGTATACTTCGCTGCCAAAATCACCACACCATTCCTTCATCCCCCCAATTCAGGAGAGTATTATGGCCGCCGACTGGGCTAGCTTTAACTGGGAAGACCCCTTCCTTATCGAAGAACAATTGAGCGAAGAAGAGCGCATGATTATGCACAGCGCTCGACAATATTCTCAGGACAAGCTGCTACCCCGTGTACAAATGGCCTTTCGCGATGAACGTATGGATCGGGAAATTTTTAATGAGATGGGCGATCTGGGCCTACTCGGTTCGACCATTGAAGGCTACGGCTGCCCCGGCGTTAACTATGTTAGCTATGGCCTAATTGCCCGTGAGGTTGAGCGCGTCGACTCCGGCTACCGCTCGATGATGAGCGTGCAGTCGAGCCTGGTAATGCACCCCATTTACACTTACGGCACCGAGGCACAACGGGAAAAATACTTGCCCAGATTGGCCAGTGGCGAGTGGGTCGGTTGCTTTGGTCTCACCGAGCCCGACCACGGCTCCGACCCCGGCGGCATGAAAAGCCGCGCCAAATCCGTCGACGGCGGTTACAGCCTAACCGGCAATAAAATGTGGATCACCAACTCACCCATCGCCGATGTGTTTGTGGTGTGGGCCAAAACTGACGACGGCATTATTCGCGGCTTTGTGCTGGAAAAAGGCATGAAAGGCCTCTCGGCACCGAAGATCGAAGGCAAGCTCGCCCTGCGTGCTTCTGTCACGGGTGAGATTGTCATGGACGAAGTCTTCGTCTCCGAGGAGCACCTACTACCTAATGTCAAAGGTTTGAAAGGCCCCTTCGGCTGCCTCAATAGCGCACGACTGGGTATTTCATGGGGCGCACTGGGTGCCGCCGAAACTTGCTGGCAAACAGCCCGCCAATACGTGCTCGACCGCAAGCAGTTTGATCGCCCGCTCGCCGCAAATCAGTTGATACAAATGAAGCTAGCGAATATGCAAACTGAAATCCACCTCGGCTTGCTCGGCTCTTTAAACGCGACACGCTTGAAAGATAAAGGCCAGCTAGCGCCCGAATTGATTTCAATGATGAAGCGAAATAACTGCTCGAAGTCACTGGATATCGCCCGTGTCGCCCGCGACATGCTCGGCGGCAATGGCATTTCTGATGAGTTCCCCATTATGCGTCATATGATGAACCTCGAAGTGGTCAATACTTATGAGGGAACAGCGGATATTCATGCGCTAATTTTGGGTCGTGCTCAGACTGGGATTCAGGCGTTTTTCTAGCAGCCCGCTTTAGACAGTGTAACGACAGCTAAATCATTCAAGCCTGTCAAATTGTTCAGCCCCTGGCCCCAGGGGCTGGCCATAACTAAACTCGACAAAATTGCCGTTGGGGTCGCGCAAACCACAGTAGTAACCCACCGGGAAACCTTCATCACGCGGCGGCCACACCAGGCAATCGCGCTCGCGGCCCAGCTCGGCAATGGCATCGACGGCGGCCCGGCTATCCAGTGCAAAACCAAAGTGGCGGTAGTCGGCATCGGGTAATTGCAGGTTCTGCCCACCATTCATCAGTACGAAAATAAAATCACTTTCTCGACCGGGCTCGGCCATCCAGACAATGCGCTGCTCGCCTGCCGTGCGCGAATGCACAATCGCCATGCCGCAGCACTGCTGATAAAAATCAATGCAGGCATCGATATCGACAAGGTGCAGGGCAATGTGGGTAATGCGTGGGGTATGCATGGCGCGAGCTCTCCATCGGCTATCTACGCTGGTGTTTATAGCGGCCAGAACTCAGCGAATAGTGTTGCAGCGAT
Organism: Gammaproteobacteria bacterium; assembly: GCA_003646355.1. The sequence goes on along the minus strand of QNFO01000290.1, from coordinate 249 downwards.
ATGAAAGATGCCGCTGCGGCCAGCGCCTGGCGATCAAAACAGATCGCCAAAGACACTGGCCCGCGTCAATTAACGAGTAAGAATGCTCAAGGTTGTCGCGGCGGTATCGTCTTCTATCCAGCCACCGCCATTTTGCGCAAGGGCCACTTTCGCCCCCTCAACCTGACGCTTGCCACAGCGGCCACGCAGCTGGTTAGTGAGTTCGACCAACTGAGCACAACCGGTGGCGCCGACAGGATGACCCTTGGC
>QNFO01000289.1 GCA_003646355.1 Gammaproteobacteria bacterium | reverse complement strand
CGGGTTCACAGGAAGGCGTAAACAAGGTAGAGGACTGTCGTCTTAACACCGGCGTAGATGCCGATAATGACTGTTTGCTCTACCGGGTCGCTTTGCTTTCAGGGCGTATTTAGCTACCCATGCCGGCTCCCAATAAGATATATTCACTCGGCAACCAATTGTAAACGGTTCAGACCGTTGCCTTTTTTATAGAGGGTAGCACTGCGACCATAAGACTATAAATACAGGGGAAAATAATGAAAGACGTTCAAGGTAAAGTTGCCTTTATTACCGGTGCCGCCAGCGGCATGGGTTTGGGTATGGCACGGGCATTTTCTGCTGCCGGTATGAAAGTTATGCTGGGTGATATTCAAAAAGATCCACTCGATGCCGTCGTTGCTGAATTGAAAGGCCTGGGTCGCGATGTTGCCGGTGTAGTGGTTGATGTTACCGATAGAGATTCGGTGTTTGCCGCAGCGCAGGCCACGGTCGATGCCTTTGGTAAGGTGCATGTCTGTGTTAACAATGCTGGTGTGGGTGCTGACGGCAGTGCGGAAGATACCAGCGAGAAAAACTGGCGCTGGACTATCGACGTCAATATGTGGGGTGTGGTTTGGGGCCTGCAGGCCTTTATGCCGCTGATTAAAGCTCACGGTGAGGGTGGCCATGTGATTAATACCGCGTCGATGGCCGGTATGTTTAGCTGGAAAAACCTCAGTGCTTACAATGCCTCAAAGTACGCCGTGGTTGCCATGTCTGAGACGGCAATGGCCGAGCACACTGATGACAATATTGGCGTGTCGGTACTTTGCCCCGGTGTGGTGAATACCAACCTTGGCACTTCTGCCCGTAACCGTGGCGATGATTACGGTGGTTCTACCGATAAAAAATCTGAGCAAATGGTCGCCATGTTGAAAAAGGGTCTCAACCCCGACGTGGTGGGCGAGCAGGTGTTGGAAGCGATTATTGACGACCAGCCCTATATCTTCACCGACCCCGGTTTGCGCAGTTGGGTCGAGAGTCGCTTTGAGCGAATTCTCGCCGGTTACGACTGGGCCGATAAGTGTGAAGCCCTGAAAAAGGCCGATCAGCAAACCGCTATCGATTTGTAATTCGACGCTAAAGCCTGGGTAGTGCTTTAGTGCTACCCGGGTTTTGTTGTGATTGATAAAAAAATAATAGATAAAAGGGATCGGCGATGAAGTACAGAACACTGGGTAGTAGCGGCGTAAAAGTGTCGGCCATTGGCCTCGGTTGTATGGGCATGTCAGATTTTTACGGCCCTGCTGATGAGACTGAATCTATTGCCACCCTGCATCACGCACTAGCGGCGGGACTGAATTTTCTCGATACCTCTGACGTTTATGGCAAGGGCCACAATGAGAGTTTGATAGGTCGCGCCATCGCCGACCGCCGTGATCAGGCCTTTATTGTCACCAAGTTTGGCATTTCAGGCGCTCGCTTAAAGCCCGAGGGTGGGCTGGAAATACAAATTGACGGCCGACCCGAATATGTGAAATCAGCCTGTGATGCCAGCCTTAAACGTCTCGGCATCGACTGTATCGACCTCTATTATCAACACCGGGTTGACCCGAATGTGCCGATAGAAGAAACCGTGGGTGCCATGGCTGAGTTGGTTGGCGCTGGCAAGGTGCGTTTTTTGGGTTTGTCAGAAGCCTCTGCCGACACCGCCTTAATTCGTCGCGCCAGCAAGGTGCACCCCATTGCCGCTCTGCAGAGTGAATACTCCCTGTGGACCCGCGACCCCGAGGCCGAAGTACTGCCCGTGTGTAAAGAATTGAATATCGCCTTTGTGCCCTATAGTCCATTGGGCCGAGGGTTTTTGACCGGCACCATTAACGATACAGCAGATATGAGCGATAAGGATTTCCGCAAATCCAACCCGCGTTTCCAGGCGGGTAATATCGAAGAAAACTTGAAGCTGGCCGATAAAATCAAACAAATGGCCGCTGATAAAAACTGTGCCCCTGCGCAACTGGCACTGGCCTGGTTGCTGGCGCAGGACGAGCAAATACTGCCCATCCCCGGAACGCGCCGTATTAAAAACCTCGACAGTAATATTGGTGCGGTTGATGTTGCGTTGTCGGCAGCTGAGTTGGTAGAGATCAGTGCTGCCTTCCCCGCTGGAGCCGCAGCGGGTAGTCGCTACGCGTAGAGTCGTCTTTAAAATACAAATTAAAACAGTAGTCAATTAAACGTAAATAAAGTTGTGCAAAAATATTTAGACAGTAGCGATATTATTGATTGGCAGCACCCGGCTGTGTCAGCGAAAGCGGCGCTGCTCGCTGCTGATCTTAAGAGTGATGAGGCAATAGCCGAAGCCTGTTTTGTTTTTGTGCGCGATCAAGTAAGCCATAGCTGGGATAGCCAGCAGAACCCCGTAACTTACAGAGCATCAAGTGTGCTCGAACACGGCACCGGTTATTGCTACGCCAAAAGTCATTTGTTGGTGGCTTTGTTGCGGGCCAATGCCATAGCGGCGGGCCTGTGCTACCAGCGCTTAACCATCGACCACGACCGGCCACCCTTTTGTTTGCACGGCTTAGTCGCTGTTTATCTTAAAAAGCACGGTTGGTATCGCATCGACCCTCGGGGTAATAAGCCCGGTGTTAATGCCGCCTTTTGTCCACCGCTGGAAAAGCTGGCTTTTTCGACTGATCTTGAGGGGGAGACTGACTTGCCGGAGATTTGGCCTGAGCCACTGGCGATTGTTGTTGATGCTTTAAAGGCCGGTAAAGATTATCTTGATGTGGCGGAAAACCTGCCCGATGTGGAATTGATAAAAAGTTGAACTAATTAAAAATTAAAAACTGATAAATAAACTATAAATAACTGTGGAGTACGCTGATGAAATTACCCGAAGGCGCTTATTTAAAGCTCAACCCTGAAGATGAATACATGCACCCCCTGGGCAGTGAAGTTAACTTTAATGAAAGTATGTATTTCAATGTCTACGATCCGAAGGGCAAGATCGGCGGCTGGTTCCGCATCGGCAACCGTGCCAATGAAGGCAACGCCGAAATGACGGCCTGTATCTACCTGCCCGATGGCTCCGTTGCCTTTATGTTTCAGCGCGCAAAAATAGCCAACAATGATGCCTTTAAAGCCGGTGGCATGGAATTTATTATCGAT
>QNFO01000288.1 GCA_003646355.1 Gammaproteobacteria bacterium | reverse complement strand
TAAAGGAGCTGGCGGCGGGGGCCTCGGACGGGGTTTGTGACGGTTCGAGTGTGAGGTTGGTCGATGAAAAGGTCGGCGCAGGCATTTTGCGGACAAAGCCTCGCCTGGGGTATTGCTGTGTTTGGGCTGACGAGGGAGGCTGATCGCCATTAGGCAACCAGCCGTAACTGTCGTTTGCGAACCATGCGCTCATCAAGGCGATCCCGATAGGCATCGAAGGTCATCGCCGCCACCGTCGAGGTCAGGATCTCGAAGAACCCCTTGATGCCCAGTCGATCGACGAAGGTGGCGATTCCCTGGCTTGCCAAGGCGAGTGTGTTGAGGAGATGACCGAGTCGCATGAGGTAGTGGAAGGCCTTCATAGCATTCCAGTCGTACGAGTAAACGTGCTCGTAGGTATAGCCGCGATGCTTTTCGTCCAGGATGGATTCTTCGATTTGCCACCGGCCGCGGGCGCAGAGATTACAGCGAAGATGTAGGTTGCTCTCGGTGAGAGGCTTGGAGGAGATCCATGCGTGCTTGGACGTTCTGTGGTCGATCTCGTCGCTATCGTTGACAAAGGGTTCACGTTCGAAGCAGACGATGATGTGGACCTTGATTTGCTTGGCAGGTGAGTCGTAGCTGTAAACGATGTTGTTGACGAACTCGAAGCGCTGCTCGCGCCCGCGCCACGACTGGTTGTGGCAGGTGGAGGCCCTTAGCGATCGCAGGCCCACAAACTCCTCCCACATCGAAGGAAGTGACCCGTCCTTCAAGACGATCATGAAATCCCAACCGGTGTCGTCACACAAGCTCATGGTTGGCCCATTGGGGTAGAGACCGTCGAGCACGAGACGGATGCCTCGCTTTGGCATAGCCTGTTTGAGCCTTGCGACCATGCGGCGAAAGGCCTTGATCTCGCAGTCCTGCTTGTGGGATTCCGGATCCCCGTCGTCGAAGGTCAGAAATTCACTGAGGAGCGGCAGGCACAGGCCCGGAAGAACGATATTGGCCTCGACCACATACACCGAGAATCGGGTCGATGTCTTGTCGCCGGAATCGGTCGTGTGCTGCAGTTGCTCTTCGGCCCATTGCCTATTGCCGCTCGTCTTCTGTGTTCCGTCGATCGCGATCGTCAAGTAGCCGTCGAGTATCCGACTTTTGAAGACCTTGTTCTTGAGCAGCTTGTTGACGAGGGCGATGTGGGCGCCTTCAATCTCGGCGGGGTCAATCCTCTTGAGCAAACGAGCGAGGGTGTCCGCATGGGGAACCGAGTCAAACTCTGGGAAGAAGGTCTTGAGCTTGTCGGTGAACTCGGCGCCCGTCATCTTCCGATTGGCTTCGCGCCGCGAGGTCATCTGGTAGACGAAATGCAAGATCCCGAAGAGCATCAAACAGGTCAACGAGTGCTTGATCTTCCGCGGGTCTCTCGGATCCCCGATGTGCTTGATGTGCCCGAGAAGGACGGGCAGGTTAACCCGGATCATCTCGGCATGCTCCGCCGAGAGTTCGAATCGGCCATCGGCCTCTTCCTGGGGTGTTTCCCCCATTGGCGCCTTTACGTTGGAAGGCGTCGGTCGCTGCGAGGTCTCAAGCCCCAGATTCCGTCTCATCTGTAGGACGCTCTGCGCGGCCCGACGCCGCTTCTCACGCCTTTCCGACAAGGCATGCCGTTTCTTCTTGCTCGCCTTACGGGTTTGACCATCATCATGAGGAACGGGAAATTCAGCGGTCTGAGTCTCGACCTGCTGTTGTGCGAAGGCGCCCATTAGATTCGCGCTCGTAACTGCTCGGTCCACGCCACCAGCTCCTTCCTACACAGGAGCTGCCTTGCATCATCGACGCTGAATGGCGGTACTGGCTTGACGAAGATGAGCTTCGGGTTCGTCGAATAGGTTTTGCCCGGACGTACTAAACCTTCGCCGGTTGTCGAGCCCAACAATTGCCAGCCGGCGCCTCGGTAACAGCTGCCGCGGTAATGCTCGGGATCGACGAAGGTCTCGACGAGCAACGGGCGAAAGGACCACTTTCTCTGCCAGTCATCACTCATTCGGCGCACTACCTGTCCAAGCGCATGGCTCGCCAGGTTGCGTACCTTCACCCACGGAAAAATCACGAATCGGCTGTTGTTCGCCACCCACCCCAGATTCTGCAACCGCACTTGATCGCTCCATCCGATCCAGCGATCCCGTACGCCGATCGACTTCGCGCCGCCAGCGATCAAGAGGCAGCCCAGCTTCCCGTGATCGCTCTCGATGAAATAACGCATCCGGCATCCGAAGGGCTTCTTGTATCCGAGTTTGTGGTACCGATCAGCGTACTCGTTCCACAGGCATATCGATGCCTTCTTCGTGGCCGGCTCCACCCGGATCGGACCTATTTCACTCAACTCGCCCTCGACCGGATCAGCTGGTTCTGTTTGCGGTCCCCACAAAGGCCGGGTGCTTCGCTTCCGCTTGTACGGGACTTTGCGACTCTCCTTTGGCGGTAGCGTCACGATCCCCGCTGCCTCCAGCTTCTCCAGAAGCTTGGTGCAAGCCTCAGTCTTCGGCTCGCCAGACGCCACCAACCATCCCAGTACCTCGCACACCGTCCCCACGAATCCCGAATAACTCAGCGTCGGGTACATCTCCCGCAATTCGACGATCAGTGCGATCTCCGCTGGTGTGATCTCCCGCCCGCATTGGACCAGACTCGTAACTCCCTCGACGGCGGATGGTTGCAACATCTCTTGGATCCCCATCTGGCACTATTTCACGCCCAGCCGCTTCTGTCTACCCCAAAAACGAAAAACTTTCTCACCCACCCAACCACTACACAGCTTTACAGGTTGGTGCGTCAGCGCTGCCGTTGGACTGACGGCCCACTTTTGGATTCTTCTGTACCTCTTGAGGTCGAACGAAACACGAAGAGGACGAAGGGGAGAAAAATGGGTCATGCGAGTGGGAGCGCGGGGGCGCCTGCGCCGCATCGTGAGGAAGATACGTGGATCATCGTTGGAGAGTCCAGGCTTGAGGTATCCTGACCAGGGAGTGAACTATGGAACGGTTGTCCTTGACGATAGACGCTGGATCTTCCGGTGGCCTTCGAGACCGGTGCTCGATACCAAAGTATTCATGCGCGTGCACTGTTGGCGCCGGTCCTGGATACCAGGTTGCAATGAGGCTTCGGTGAATCAATACCTCGCTTC
>QNFO01000287.1 GCA_003646355.1 Gammaproteobacteria bacterium | reverse complement strand
CAGATGACTTATTGCTCAGTCACATTGTTTTCAGTCCCATTCTGAAAAGTGCCAATCGTACTATCACAATTACCTACACCCTGACAATCACGGTCAGCTAAGTTAAAGGAGATAACTAATGTCTAAAAAGAGTGAACTTCTAGAAAATATGAGACGCCTTGCTGGCCTTAAACCCTTATCAGAAGATGAGAAAGCAAGGCTTGACGCAGAAGAAATTGATCTTCAAGAATCTTCGCATAAAAGCGAAGAGGAAGAAATGGACTATGATGAGAAAGATAAGAAGTCTAAAAAAGATTCCGAAGAAGAAGAAATGGACTATGATGAGAAAGATAAGAAGTCCAAGGCCTCTGATGGTGAGGAGGAAGAAGAATCGTGTGATTCAGAAGAAGAATCAGATGAAAAGGTCGCGAAGAAATATGATGAGGAGGAGGAGGATTCCGACTATCAGGTTTTCTTTAAGAAGATGCTCGATCAACATGGTGGTTCAATAGCCGACATGAGTGATGAAGAGAAAAAAGAATTCTTTAATAAAGTTGAAAAGGCTTGGAATTCTGAAGACGAACCAGGTAAGGACGGCGTTAAAGAGTCCGAAAATCCTGATAAAGATCGTGCTGCAGCATCTGTTGGAACAGATATGGACATCTATCTCGGCGACAAAGAAGTTGTTCCCTCTACCATAATGGTTGATATGATGGAATCGCTGTTAGATATTACTGGAGGTAATACTAAAGAGATCGCTGCAGTTATAAATGAAATGGTCTATGAAGCTTGTGCTTCAATGGAATCCAAATATACTGCCCTTCGTGACATGATCAACCGTGGCGAAGTTAGCAAAGATATGATGGTTCATGAAGGCACCGACGGTCCTGTATTTGGTGAAAAGATGGACGAAGCTAAAATGACCGAAATGTATCAAGGTAATCATCAAGATTCCATGGCCGCCGCGGGCGAAGCTATCATGAGCTTCTACGCAGTAGAAGAAGGTGTTGATCCTGACGCTGACAAGGATTCAGGAGTCGATAAGAAGGTTCGTGACGGCGACAAGAAAGTTGCTGATCTTAAAGATACCAAAAAAGATGACAAGCTAAGCAAAGATAAAAATAAAATGACTGATAAGGTAACCGAAGGTATTTCTATTCGTGAAAGAATTGAAGATGCTCGTTTCCTTATTGCTATTTTAAACGAAAAGTAAAGAAAAGAAAGACCGGCCCAGGAATACCGGAACTGGGCCGGATTTTACAATACCTTGAGCCGGCGAGGTACTTTTATTCTTCTATGGATTAAAGTAAATCCTCCGACGGCTCCTGTGAATTTATAACAGGAGGCCACTTTAATGGCATATATAATAAATCGAACGAGTAGCCCAGCTTCAGGTATTATCGTAGCGGACGGCTCTGTAAATGCAACTTTCGATATTCAATTAATCGGTAAAGGATACACCAACTACGGCGAACTTATTCAAGAAAATATCCTCCATGTTATGGAGAACTTTGCTCGTGGGACTGCTCCAACAAACCCAACCCCTGGTCAACTGTGGTTTAATACCAGCACATCTGTTCTCTCCGTAAGAACTGACGGTGGGCTTTGGTTAAGCCTAACCGATCCGTCTGCTGCATCAATCAACAATAGCCATATCCAATCCGGCGCGCTGATTGAGATCTCTAAATTAAATACTGCTGTCCCTGCTCAATTGATTATAGCAGGAGCCTCCGGCGTTCCTACCTATCAGACTATTAATGGTGCTATTGAAGTTGATACTGGAGGATTTACTACTCTAGGCGATAACTCCGTCATCGCAGCCAAAATTGCTACCGGTGCAGTTCAGACTAGCCACCTTGCAGCAAGTGTTCATATCAACACCTTGACTACTACCACATTTACCCTGGCAGCTAATAGTATCAGTTCTTCTGAACTTTCTGGAAATTCGGTTGGGTCTATTCAAATTTCTGCCAATTCTGTTGGATCTTCTGAAATAATAAGCGGTGCTGTTGGAACCACCCAGCTTGCTGCTAGCGTAAGCTTTACGAATCTTGACGTTGCTAATTTCAGCAGCTCTGGACCTGTAACTGCTCAGTATTCTGATTTGGGCGAACGATATGAGTCTGATAATTCAATTGATCCATCCGCAGCCGGATACGTGGTGATATTCGGCGGGGATAAAGAAATAACAATATCTACAGAAGCCGAAGATCCTAGGGTTGCTGGTGTTGTTTCTTGTAAAGCTGCATTCGAAATGAATGTTCACGAAGGGAATAGTGACTGGCCAACCATTGCCTTACAGGGAAGAGTTCCTGTCAAGGTAACAGGAACAATCAAAAAAGGTGACATGTTGGTCTCCTCTGAAATACCAGGCAGAGCACAATCTGCAGTGGGTATTCCTAGTGTTGGTACAGTGATCGGGAAATCGATTCAAGATAAAAATGATCCATTGTCCGGGTCTATTATCGCTGTTGTGGGCCGAGTTTAAATAGGAGCAGAGAATGGTATATTCCATTAATAGGACGAGCAGCCCAGCCTCTGGTATCGCGGTAGCTGATGCTACTCTAGATACGACATTCGATATTCCTTTGATTGGTAAAGGTTATCCGAACTATGGGGACGTTCAGCAGGAAAGTATCTTGCATATATTGGAGAACTTTTCCAATGTGTCTCCGCCGCCCAAACCAACCCCAGGCCAGCTATGGTTTGACCCAGTAAATTCTACTCTGTATATCAGAACAGATTTCGGAATTTGGAAAAATCTGGACGAGAATCTGGATGGCTCTATTATTAATTCCCACATAGCCGCCGATGCCGGAATTTCTCTTTCTAAATTGAACCACGGGATTCAAGCCCAGGTTATTATCAATGATTCGAACGGCATTCCGACATATAGGACCTTTAGCGGTGACATATCGGTAGACTCTACCGGAGTTGTCACCATTCGACCATTAGCAGTAGGTAATGCAGAATTGCAATATGGCAGCGTTCATAGTACTAATTTAAGTGCCAGTATACATATTGCAAAAGTGACCGCTGCTACCCTTGAGGTCTCCGGTAGTCTGATAGGAACTCTGACCGGTAATGCGGATAGCGCAACTCAGCTTGAGTTTAATCGGCTTATTGCGATGTCCGGCGCCATCAGTTCGTCCTCTATCAATTTTAACGGCAGCGCGGACAGAGAGTTTATCACCAGTATTAATAATGGT
>QNFO01000286.1 GCA_003646355.1 Gammaproteobacteria bacterium | reverse complement strand
CTACCCTCTGCTCAACCACTCTTCTTAGCACGAAAATCCTCGCCAATCGCAAACAAACAGGGAATTAAAAACAACACATAAATTGTCGAACTCACCATCCCGCCAATACTCGGCGCGGCGATGGGCTGGGTAATATCCATACCCGAGCCGGAGGCGAGAATAATCGGCAATAGGCCAAGCACGGTGGTGGCAACGGTCATCAACTTGGGGCGCAGGCGGGCGACGGAGCCATCGACAACGGCGTCCATATAGGATTGCGTTTCACTTTTATTAATTAATGCATCGCGAATAAATTCGATCATTAATATGCCGGTTTGAATGGCGACGGCGAGCACGGCGATGTAGCCGATAACCACGGCCGTGGTGAGCGTAAAACCCAGTGCCCACTGCAGCACTACGCCGCCGATGAGTGCGAAGGGTGCGGCGAGTAAAATAAGTGCGCTTTCAAACAGTGATTTAAACGCCAGCATTAGCAGGGCAAACATAATCACCAGTGTTAAAGGGACGATCCATGCCAGCCGCGCCTGAGCCTCTTCGGCGTAGCGGTAGGTGCCGGTCCACTCCAGTGAATAACCGGGGGGCAGGGTCAGATTTTCTGCCAGATAATCCCGCGCCCCACTGACATAGTCGGCGCTGGTAATGTCTTGCAGGTTGATATAAATATAGCCTGCTAAATCGCCGTTATCGTTGCGGATCATTTCTGGCATTTTGCGCACGGCGACATCGGCAATAGATTTCAGCGGCACCGAGCGACCGTCGACCGTCATCACCGGCGTGCGGCGCACCTTGTCTAAGGTATCAATGTATTCCGGCGAATACTGCATGCTTAAAGGCACCACGGTATTGTCAGCCTGGCGGATGTTCACCACGTTTTCACCGCCAATGCCAAAGCGTACGGTGAGCATAGCTTCATCAACTGTTACACCCTGCTCAGCCATACCCTGTAGATCATTTTGCACATCAACGTAGTAGCCCTCGGAAATGCGCTCGGCGATCACCGCGCCAGTGCCGGGGAAGTCACGTAGCAGGCTTTCGATTTGCTGGGAGATATTTTCAATCACCGGGATCTCAGAGCCCTTAACTTTAATGCCCACAGGACTTTGAATACCGGTGTCCTGCATGATCACGCGCCCGGCGATGGGCTGAGTCCAGCTATTCACATAGCCGACAATTTGCAGGGCGGCATCCAGCTCGGCGATTAATTTTGCCTTCGTCATGCCCTCGCGCCACTGCTCTTTAGGCTTGAGCAAAATAGTGGTTTCTATCATCGTGGTCGGCGCCGGATCGGTGGCAGTATCGGCCCGCCCCAACTTGCCAAAGACGCGCTCCACTTCGGGAAAGGCTTTTATCTTTTTATCCATTTGCTGAAGTATCCAACCCGCCTCGCGGGTCGGCAAACTGGGCAGGGTGGTCGGCATATAGAGGATGGAGCCCTCTTCCATTTCGGGCATATAGTCGCGCTGAAAACCACTGGCCAGCCCCAGAGCCAACAGCAATAAAACAATATTGCCGCCAAGGAAAAGATAGCGGTGTTGAATCGTTGCGCGCAGTGAGCGTCGATAAAGCTGCACAAACCAGTTTTCCTGCTCTACCTGTACCGGGATGGCCTTGCCCTTAAATATCCAGACAATAATCACCGGCAGCAAGAAAAGAGTGAGTAAGGTCGAAAAGCCCATGGCCAGTGTTTTGCCGTAGGCGAGGGGGTCGAACAAGCGGCCTTCGCGTTCACCGAGAAAAAACACTGGCAGGAAAGACACCAGAATAATCAGCAGAGAAAACAGTAGCGGTCGGGTCATCCGCGCCGTGGCGCGAATAATAGTATCGACCTTTTGCTGGGCGGTGAGTTCTTTGCCGCTGAGGCTTCGTTGTCGAGCCAACTCGGTGGTGCAGTTTTCGACAATCACTATCGTTGCATCGGCCATTTCACCGATGGCGATTGCCAAGCCGGCTAGTGACAACAAGTTGATCGTTTGACCAAAAAAGGACAGGGGCAACACCGTAAACAAGCAGCCGAGAATAATAACCACCACCGGGGCGACGGCAGCGCGGCCATTGCGCAGCGCCCAAAAAATCACCAGCATAACCACGAGTAATTCGTAGGCCAGTGCGGTGGAAAAATTCATCAGCGAGGCGGCAATCAACTGCGAGCGATTGTAAGTAGTGACGATCTCTATGCCTTCGGGCAGGTCGGCCTGAATCTGTTCGAGGCGGGCATCGAGGGCGTGAGAGACGGCGAGCACGTTTTGCTCTTGCTCCATAATCACGATGGCACCCACCACTTCGCCCTCTCCATCAAGATCGGCGATGCCGCGCCGCAGGTCGTAATTAACCTGTAAATAACCGATATCTTTTAGCGACACCGGGCGGCCATTGCGGTCACGGCCGACAACAATCAGCTCCAGCTTATCGAGCTCATCACTGTTTACCCCGGCGCGCAGTTGGTAGTCGCGATTGGTCAGCTCAATGGTGCGCCCACCGACCTGTTGAAACACGTTCTCCAGAGCCGTCACCAATTGGCGCAGTGTGATTCCGGTCGCAGCCAGCAAGGGCGGGAAAATCTTTAATTCAACCTGCCTTACCAGTCCACCGACCGTCGCTACCTCTGCCACACCGGGCACGGTCTCTAGCGCCGTTTCAATCATGCCCTCGTTTAATAAACGCAGTTCGCGTAAATCACGGGTTTGGCTGTGGTCGCGCAGGGCGTATTCATAAATCCAGCCCATGCTACTGGCGTTGGGGCCGAGGCTAATTTTGGCATCGGCAGGTAATTGTGAACGCAGGGCATTAATTTCGTCGAGCACACGCTGTCGCACCTGCTCGCGGTGATCCGTATTTTTGAGGATGACGTAAATAAAGGAGTAACCCAGATGGGAGGTGGCCCGTATGGCCTGAATATGCGGCGCGCCTTTTAAGGCCTGAATAATAGGCCCGGTGACTTCGCTTTCGAGCAGCTCCGGGCTGCGCGCCCACTTGGCATAGACGACGATTTGCGGATCGGAAATATCGGGGATGGCATCGAGAGGTGCCGTGCGCAGCGCGTATAAACTCAATAACGTGGCGGCGCTAAAAATTAGCAGTACAAAGGTTTTGTAGCGAATAACGCTACTAATGATGGTGGTGAGCATTACCCATTGTCGCCTGTTCGCTGGATTTTAGCTTGTAATCAGCATCGATAAAAAAGCTGCCCAGGG
>QNFO01000285.1 GCA_003646355.1 Gammaproteobacteria bacterium | reverse complement strand
TGGTTAACGCCCCCCATACCCTCGACGATGTGCTGAGCGAATCCTGGAATCGAGCTTACAGCCGTGAACAGGCAACCCGTCCGGCAGCCTGGTTAAAAGACAATAAATACTGGCCGCCGCTGAATCGTATTGACAATGTCTATGGCGATCGAAACTTAGTTTGCTCATGTCCACCGCTGTCAGACTATGAATAGAACAACAAAATTAAATTTCTTTATGTGATTTTATCGCTCGCCTGTGGCGATGCTAGCAGGCTAACAATATCCTCTTCCACTAGCGTCTCGTGCTCCAATAAAGCTTTAGCGAGATGCTTCAGGTCGGAGAGGTTTTCCTTTAACAGAGTCGCCGTTATCTCTTCGCATTTTTTAACCAGCGCCACGACTTCTCTATCAATCCGTTTCAAGGTGTCTTCGCTAAAATTCCTGGGCTGAGCAATATCCCGACCTAAAAATGGATGTTCCTCCGACTGGGGGAAGCTCACCGAACCTAGCTCTTCACTCATGCCCCACTGGGAAACCATTCTTCGTGCAAGCAGGGTCGCTTGCTTAAGATCATCCGCAGCACCCGTGCTCACATCACCATAAATAAGCTGCTCTGCCAATCGTCCGCCGAGCAGGATAGATATTTTTTCTTCCAGGTATTGCTGGGTGAAATTATGTCTGTCTTCTTCGGGCATTTGCTCAGTAATACCGAGAGCCCGGCCACGGGGGATGATAGAGATCTTGCGCAGCGGATCACTGTGTTCCATGCGAAAGGCCGTAATACCGTGGCCCGCCTCGTGATAGGCAATGCGCGTCTTCTCCTCTTCGCCGAGTACCTCCTCGCGCTCGGAGCCAAGCACCACTCTATCGCGGGCGTATTCAAAATCTGCAGGGCTTACCCGCTCGCGGTTATCCCGCGCCGCTCTCAGCGCAGCCTCGTTAACGAGGTTTTCCAGATCAGCGCCCGACATACCCACCGTGCGCGCGGCAATGTCTTTTAAACAGTGTTCATCGGTGAGGGGCACTCTGCGTGTGTGAACTTCGAGTATGGTTTGCCGGGCTGCCATTTCCGGCAATTCGAGTACCAGCTTTCTGTCGAAGCGACCGGGACGCAGTAGCGCTGGGTCGAGCACATCGGGTCTGTTAGTCGCCGCAAGTACCAGCACGGCTTCATCTGCTTCAAAGCCATCCATTTCTGCAAGAATTTGATTCAGGGTTTGCTCCTGCTCGTCATTGCCGCCGCCCATGCCCGTGCCGCGCACCCTGCCCACAGAGTCAATTTCGTCGATAAAAATAATCGATGGCGCTTCTTTGCGGGCCTGCTCAAACATATTCCTCACCCGCGAGGCGCCAACGCCCACAAACATTTCAATAAACTCAGAGCCACTAATACTGAAAAAAGGCACCCCGGCTTCGCCCGCTGTCGCCTTGGCAAGCAGGGTTTTACCGGTGCCCGGCGCACCCATAAGCAAGAGGCCGCGAGGCATTTTTGCACCGATGCTACGATACTTATCCGGATTCTTTAGAAAATCGACAATCTCTCGCAGGTCCTGTTTTGCATGGTCGAGACCGGCAACATCATCAAAGCCAATATGAATGCTCTCCTGCGCATGGCGTCGCGCTTTGGAGCGCGCAAAACCAAACATGCCGCCAGCGCCGCTACCCATTCTTTTTTGCATCATACGGCTGCTATAAACAAAGAAGGCCAACAACAAAAGCCACGGCACAATGCCAATCAACACTTGCATAACAACCGACATTTCTGTGGGTTCGGCCTCTATTTCAACCTCGTACTCTTCCAACAGAGGCATAAAACCCGGGTCGTCTACGGGTGGAATGATGACTTTAAAGGTGGCGGGCTGGTCGGTCGTGCCCGCTGCGGGGGAGGAGAATTCACCGCTGATAGTTTCATTTTTTATGCTGACTTTCTTAATCTGTCCCGTGGTCACCTGCTCTTTAAAAGCGGTGTAGCTAAGGCTTTGCGGTTGCACAGAATAAAAATGCTGGACTGCCAGATAAATAACAAGAAATAGGAAGGTCAGGCGAGTGGCGCGCTGGTACTGATCACTGTTAGTGGCTTTTTGTTCATCTGCCATAGTTATTCAACTCGTAATATTGCTTGACTCATCTTAGCAATTATCGGAAGGCCCTGACCCTATTTTTGTTTCCAGGCTTTACGTCACCCCTTTGAATTAATGCATAAAACCGACTGGTACAAACCCACCGCCCTTCATCCCCTTTTAACAAACAGAAGATATTCAAATCTGGGTCAACTGAGCGCAAACAGATAATCACGTCTATGCTGTAAAAGTGGTAATTGCCAGTCCCTACACAAAGAGAACCACGTTATTCAGGCCTTATATATCGGTGAAGTTTTACAGCAGTGGGCTTGACGCTATGGGACATCAAATCAACCCAGGGGATTATTATGCACCCGGATCATCACAAGTTTGGCTTAACTCATATCGACCCAGCACTACTCAAACAAATCGATGCCATGGCACTCGACGATATCAATGTCGCCGACCCCACTCTGTTTAAAAACGATACTGTGTGGCCCTATTTTGCCCGCCTGCGCCGCGAGGACCCGATCCACTTCTGTAAGGACAGCCTATTTGGCCCCTACTGGTCGATCACCCGCTATGAAGACATTATGGCGATTGAGAAAAACCATAAGGTTTTTTCCTCCGACACATCCAACGGTGGCATTACCATTGAGGATGGCAATCTTGGCCTCGGGGTAGAAATGTTTATCGCCATGGATCCCCCCAAACACGACGAACAGCGCAAGGCGGTTAGCCCCATTGTCTCCCCCCAAAACCTGGCCCGCCTTGAGGAAACTATTCGTACCCGTTCTAAAAAGATTCTCAGTGAACTACCCATTGGCGAAACCTTCGATGTCGTCGACCGAGTGTCCATTGAACTGACCACGCAAATGCTCGCCACCCTGTTCGACTTCCCCTGGGAGGACAGGCGCAAGTTAACCCACTGGTCCGATGTCGCCACCAGCGCCCCTGGTGCCGACGACTATGTGTCGGAGGAGTATAGAAAAAGCGAATTAGGTGAGTGCCTGGCCTATTTCACCAAACTGTGGAATGAGCGTGTCAACGCCGATCCCGGCCCCGATTTAATATCCATGCTGGCCCACTCCGACGCGACTCGCCACATGACCCCCAATCAATTTCTCGGCAATCTAATACTCCTCATCGTCGGCG
>QNFO01000284.1 GCA_003646355.1 Gammaproteobacteria bacterium | reverse complement strand
GTGTTTATTGAAAACGCCTGGTTGAGAACTATTGCTATGAGCGCAATGTTGTTGGCTGGCATGGGCTTAAGTCTTGTGGGTTTGTGGATGGCCTGGCGGGGGCGGTCAAAAAATGGCAGCGCGAATAGTACCGGCGAACAGTCTCGAGTACACAGTCGCACTAGCGTCTGGCACCGTCGCCTGGGCATTGGTTTCAGTGTCTTAATGTTGACCTTCTGTTTTTCTGGTCTTTACCACCTGCTCAATAAACCGATTGTTGCCTCACCTGAATTGCCCGCTCCGCAGACAGCATTTAATGCGCAGAAATTAACATTAGATTGGTCAGCCGTGGCGCAAGCGAGTGGTGGTAACAATTTTCGCCGAGGCAGTTTGGTCGAGGTCGATGGCGTGAGCTATTTACGCCTGGAGCTGGCGGCACCGAAGCTTGCTGAAAAAACACAGAAACCCGCAGTGGCAGAACATCACTCTAATAAGCCGGTGAAGCAGGCTGGTGGTCTTGTGTATATCAATGCACAGACCTCGCAGCCCTGTGCCAATTGCGAGCGTCAACATGCGCTGAATCTCGCCGCGCATTATGGGGGTCTTAATAGCGTTGATAGCCCGGTAGAAAAAATCACCCGCTTTAGCAGCGACTACGGCTTTATTAATAAGCGTATGCCGGTACACGCGGTTCATTTGGGTGGTGATTCGGCAACTGGGGCTGAGGCGGAATTCACTCTATTTGTCGAAACAGCGACCGGGGCACTGGCAGGTCGTAGCAGTCCTTCGAGCAAGCTAGAAGGCTGGTCATTTAGCTACTTACACAAGTGGCACTTTTTTGACCCCTTCAGCAAAACACTGCGCGATATTTTGTTGATTGCCGCCACCCTTGCCATTACTCTGCTTTGCCTGCTGGGGGCGTGGGTATCGTTTAAACCTCGCCCGTGAGCTATAGCCCTTTTCATTAAGTTGTTAGCGCTACGAAACTTTTTACACACTGAGTGTTTCCGCAATAACCTGACTGGTAGATAATGGCGGCCGCAGCGGTTGCGCAAGTGCCGTGATTATTGACGAGAGGCAGAACAGCAGTGGCAATCACTTCCCTAATTGTAGCGGTGGCCGATAACGGCGTTATCGGCAACAATAACCAGTTACCCTGGCGTATTTCTGCCGACCTTAAATACTTTAAGCGCGTCACTCTGGGCAAGCCGATTATTATGGGCCGCCTCACTTACGAGTCCATTGGCAAGCCGTTACCGGGGCGCACTAATATTGTTATGACTCGCGATACTGCCTGGCAGGCCGATGGTGTTGAAAGGGCGAGTGATTTAAGCGAAGCCCTGGCCATAGCCAAAAAAATTGCCGACGACGCCAAGCTTGAAGAGGTGATGATTATCGGTGGTGCAACGATTTACCGTGAGGCCTTGCCCCAGGCCGACAGGCTTTATCTCACGCGAGTGCACACCCAGGTCGAAGGTGATGCCTTCTTCCCCGAGCTGGATTTGAACGAGTGGCTGGAAACCCCTGTCGAGCAATTAGCCGCCGAGGGGCAAACACCGGGCTGTAGTTTTGTACGCCTGGATAGAAAATAATTAATGACCGTCATTGCAGGATAAGCCGCTAGTATGAAAAACAGCGTGAAAGAACAGCATAAAAAAATGGCGGGCTTACTCCCGCTGCTTGCCCTGCTATTGGTAGCCGGGCTGCAAACGAAGATCGTTTACGGGGCCGAGCTTGATACTTTAATAAAAGCCGGTGCCGATAAAACCGCTGCCGCCCAGGCATCGCAGCGGCGTATTGATAGCACAGTCGCGCAAAGCGATAAGTTGCTGCGCCAGTTCCAACTGGTGAATAAGCAAATTGAAGGCTTGCAGGTGTATAACGCCCAGCTCACTCGGCAAATAGACAGCCAGCGCCAGACAATGGCCGATATAGCAGAGTCTGTTGAAAACGCGGCCTTGATTGAGCGCCAAATCATCCCCCTATCGTTGAATATGCTCGCTGCCCTTGAGCAGTTTATTCGCCTCGATCTACCCTTTAAAAGCGAAGAGCGCCAAACCAGCGTTGAACAGGTGCGAGAAAATATGGACTCTGCTCGCTTCAGTGCGGCCGAAAAATCTCGGCAGGTACTCGAACTCTACGCCATTGAAAGTGAGTACAGCGCCACCCTCGAGCAGTTCGACGGCGTGCTGACGATAGAAGGGCAGCAGCGCCAGGGTGCCTTTTTGCGCATTGGCCGTGTTGCCCTGTTGTTTCAAACGGCTGACCAAAGCATTACCGAGGTGTGGAGTAAAACCGACAAGCAGTGGCAAACCGTGGCGGCGGGGGATTATCGCCGCGCCGTGGCCGATGCCATTCGCATGGCGAAAAAGCAGGCACCGCTGGATATGATCAAATTGCCCCTTCAGGCACCGGTTAACGCTACGGCTAGTCAAGGCAAAGCGGGGGTGGCCTCGTGAACGTATTGAACCGTGTTTTCCGCACTAGCTTAAGTGCTGTATTGCTGATGAGTGCCCTCAGTGTATTACCCGCTAGCGCCGAAGAAAAAGCGAGCCCCGCTCAAGCTGTAAACAGCGATGTTAAGTCCCTCGATGAGCTATTACAGCTAATAAAGACGGCCAAAGTGCGGGAGTCAAAAGAACATCGTCAGCGTGAGCGCGCCTTTAAAGCCGACAAGAATCGTCAGGCGCAATTACTGCAACAGGCGCAACAACAAAAGGTCGAAGAAGAGGCCCGCAGCGCCCAGCTAGAAAGCACTTTCGCCGATAACGAGCGCGAGCTTGAAGCCCTGCAAGAGCAAATGGAAAACCGCCTCGGCACACTAAAAGAGTTATTTGGACACATCACTGCCACCGCTGGCGATACGGTCACTCGGCTGGAGAAGTCACTGGTCAGTGCTCAGTACCCCGGCCGCACGGCGCAGCTCAATGAGTTGATTGAAAAGATGAGCAGCAATAGCCGCTTGCCCTCCCTCAAAGAGATCGAAAACCTGGCCTATGAAATGAGCCGCGAGATGGTCGAGGCGGGTCGGGTTAGCCGCTTTAATACCGCCGTACTGAGTGCCGATGGTGCGCATAGTGAGCAGGAGGTGATCCGCATCGGTTTGTTTAATCTGGTCTCGAATGGGCGCTATTTAAGCTATAACCCCGACAACGGCGTGCTGGCCGAATTGGCTCGCCAGCCCGGTGGCCTGAGTAAAGGTGCTGTTGCTCTACAGGCGGCATCT
>QNFO01000283.1 GCA_003646355.1 Gammaproteobacteria bacterium | reverse complement strand
CCCTTTAGCAAAGCGACCCGGTAGAGCAAACAGTCATTATCGGCATCTACGCCGGTGTTAAGACGACAGTCCTCTACCTTGTTTACGCCTTCCTGTGAACCCGGTTTCGATGTGCCACAGTTGATTTAAAACAGTAAAACCACAATAAAATACGGGTTTTGTAATAAGAATCGTTTGCATTTAGCCCTCGCACAAGCGACACTAGGTACCGCTGATACCCCGGTGCAAAGAGATAATTTAATAAATTATGGGGCAAACGAATAAAGAGGGTATGGATATGAGTATGTTGCAACTGGCTCAACGTTTTGGCTTTGCTGCAGGCAACGGAACTGCCGGAAAACAGTGCGCTTATGCTGATGACGCTACTCTTGCAGACCTAAAGAAAGGTCAGCCCGCACAAGTGCTAGGCTTTCAAAATGCAGAGCATCCTTCTGCCCAGCGCTTAATGCAACTTGGCATGATCAAGGGCGAAATCATCGAATTACTACGCTCCGCCCCCGGTGGGGATCCCATTGAATATCGCGTTATGGGTTACAACCTCTCTTTACGAAAAGACGAAGCGGCTGAGATCCTCGTCGAGAACTACCAGGGTTAATGCCTTCTTACGCCAATGACACCTACCGATCCAAGTAATGTAATAGCCTCCGACAAAGACCAGAACCAGCAAGCCGTGATTGCCGTTATCGGCAACCCCAATACGGGCAAGAGCACCCTCTTCAACTTACTCACCGGGATGCGACAAAAAGTCGCTAACTACCCCGGGGTGACTGTCGAAAAACGCATCGGCGAACTCAATATCGGCGAACGCAGCTTCCAGCTAATCGACCTGCCCGGCACATATTCCCTTGCCGCCCACTCCCCCGATGAGAGCGCCGCCATTGATGTGTTGCTGGGCCGCATCGACGACATGCCACCGCCCGATGCCGTGCTGGTGGTAATAGACGCTACCAATATTAAGCGCAATCTCTTTGTCACTACGGAAGTACTCGAGCTTGGTATTCCAGTCGTCATCGCCCTCAATATGGCCGATATCGCCGAAGCACAACATATCAGCATTGACGTTGAAGGCCTCGCCAGGCGTCTCAATGCGGCCGTTATACCGACAATCGCCTCGGCCACACGACACGAAAATATCGACTTATTGAAAGCAGCACTGGCCAAAGCTGTCGATAAAAAAACTCAAAAACCCTGGTCCTTGCTGGACGATGTACGACAAGCGGCTGAAGAACTCGCCACTGAACTAGCCCCCCAGGCCTCAGGCTCCGACAAAGAAGCCGTTGCAGCCTATGAAGTACAGCGCGCCCTTATTGATAAAGGCGGTGAAGCCGAAAAGCGTCTGAGTATTATTTTTGGTGACAACCTCCGCAAACGCTTACAGGTTCAACGAGACCTGCTCACGGTCGGGCAAACCCTCGCAGAGCGCGATGCCAACGAACGCTACGCCTATATCACCGAAACCCTCGACGGCATTGTGCAAACCCCTGTCGGCGAGCAGAAACGCAGCTGGACCGAGCGCGTCGACCAGTTCGTCAGCCATCCAATATTAGGCAGTCTGCTTTTTGTCGTGGTGATGGCAACGGTTTTTCAGGCGGTATTCTCCTGGGCGACACCGCTAATGGATCTTATCGACGGTGCCGCAGGCTGGGCCACCGACCAGGTTTATGCCACGCTGCCCGAGGGCGCAATCGCCAGCCTACTGGCCGATGGTGTGGTCGCCGGTGTCGGCAGTGTGATTATCTTTCTGCCGCAAATTCTGATTTTATTTGCCTTTATTATCGTTCTCGAAGACTCTGGCTACATGGCCCGTGCGGCTTTTTTGATGGACCGCTCCATGCGCTGGTGTGGCTTATCCGGCCACTCTTTCGTACCCATGCTTTCCAGTTTTGCCTGCGCGGTGCCGGCGATTATGGGCACCCGTGTAATCCCCAATACCCGCGACCGCATCGCGACGATTATGGCCGCACCGTTTATGACCTGCTCGGCACGACTGCCGGTTTACGCCCTGCTAATCGCTGCGTTTATTCCGCAAAAGCACTACTTTTACGGGCTCATTAACCTGCAGGGGCTAGTCTTACTGGGTTTGTATTTACTCGGTATTGTCGGCGGTGTACTGACGGCCTTTTTGCTCAAACGTACTATTTTACGCGGCTCAACGCCGACCTTTTTAATGGAGCTGCCACCCTACCGCACACCCAATGTCAAATCAGTGCTGGTACGTTTGGTCGAAAGAGGTAAAGCCTTTTTGGTGCGTGCCGGTACGGTGATTTTCTTCGTCTCGGTAGTGGTCTGGGCCCTCGCCTACTTCCCCCGCTCTGAGATTCTCAACGCCGATTTTGAGCGTCAAAAGCTAGCGCTTGAGAGCAGCGTACAAATTGAAGCGGAACGCGAACAGGCACTTCAGGTGCTCGAGAACGAACTCGCAGCCGCGCAAATGGAACAAAGCCTGCTCGGGCGCATGGGCAAAACCATAGCCCCGGTCTTCAAACCCCTCGGCTGGGACTGGAAACTCTCCGCCGCCGTGATCGCCTCCTTCCCCGCCCGCGAAGTGGTTATCGCCGTGCTCGGCACCACCTATGCGGTTGGCGCTGATGTCGATGAAGAAGACGAAGGTCTGAGAGACCGTGTGCGCAACGCCGCCTGGCCCGATGGCCGTAAAGTATTTACCCCCGGTATCGCCCTCGGCCTAATGGTGTTTTATGCCCTCTGCCTGCAGTGCGCCGCCACGGTGGTCGTCATCCACCGTGAAACCAACTCCTGGCGCTGGCCTGCCTTCGCCTGGGTTTATATGACCTCGCTGGGCTATCTCGGCGCCCTCGCCTGTGCACAGCTCGGTTGAGGTAAAAAGATGAGCAGCCAGCAACAAGAGTGGCTCGCCCTTACCGTGGTCTTTTTAGTCGCGGGTATTTCCATCTTTCGCTGGTTAAAGAAACGTCGACAGGGTGGCAGCGGCTGCTCCCATTGCGAATCAAACTGCGATAGCAGCGACAAGACAGAACCTTAATAAGCCAACAGCTTAGAAAACGCGCCAACTGACTGCGGAGAAAAACGCTCGCAAAGGCTTGCTAAAGACGGTTACGGCGCGGGGGGAATCTCAGGTTTACGCGGCGCTGCAAACCAGAGCATCACCGGGCCGACAACCGTTAAACCCGCAGACACCCACAACATTAATTGATAGCCCCCCGACCAATCGTAAAGCGCCCCGCCCAACCATGAGCCCATGG
>QNFO01000282.1 GCA_003646355.1 Gammaproteobacteria bacterium | reverse complement strand
CCAGCCAGATTTTCTCGGCTTCGGCATCGGAAATATGCACGGTGATCCACAGCCGCTCTTCGGGCAGGCCCAGCACTTCAGTGAGAAAGGTCCAGGCCAACTTGATGGCATCGCGCTTAAAGTAATCGCCAAAACTAAAGTTGCCGAGCATTTCAAAGAAGGTATGGTGGCGAGCGGTGTAACCGACGTTCTCTAAATCATTGTGCTTACCACCGGCGCGCACACAGCGCTGAGAGCTAGTGGCCCGTTGGTAGTCGCGCTGTTCAGCACCAAGAAAGACATCCTTAAACTGCACCATGCCGGCGTTTGTAAATAATAGCGTGGGGTCGTTACCCGGCACCAAAGAGCTGCTGGCGACAACGCGATGGCCGCGCTCGGCAAAAAAGTCCAGAAAGGCCTGACGGATGTCCGCACTCGATTTTACGTCTAACATAAGTATCCCGCCCCGACAGGAGCACTAAGAGACCTTCGCAGGAAAGCCATTTTGCTCCCAGACTGCGTTAAAAACGTGCTCAATCGGTCATTTACAGCTGTAAACTCCCTCTCTGCGCGCATTTTTGCCTTGCCTGAAAACAAAATCATCTCCCCTGCAAAGGCCTCGTTAAATAAATTCAATTTTGAAAGAAAGATTGGCGTGCTAAAAACTGAAGACTAAAAGCCTAGCGACGATTCAGAAAAGTTCTTGCCGCCCAATATATGCACGTGTAAATGGAAAACCGTTTGCCCGGCACCGGCACCGTTATTCACAATAAGACGAAAAGCCTCACCGATACCGGCCTCTTCGGCAATCTTGCCTGCGGCCAGCATTAGGTGTCCTAGCAAGGCCTGGTCTTCAGTCTCGGCATCAATAATACGGGGAATGATTTTCCGCGGAATCACCAACAAATGCACCGGGGCCTTGGGCGCGATATCTTTGATGGCGATGCAATGCTCGTCTTCATAAATAATGTCAGCCGGAATTTCGCCCTTAATAATTTTGCTGAACAGCGTTTCTTCTGCCATATGCCCTCATCCTCAAAGTTTGTTCGTGCTATGCCGTCGCCCTATTAAGGCAAATCAGAAGGGTGAATTAACGCTTGCGACCCTGCTCTTTTTCTTCGGTGCTCAGTTCTCGCGCTTCACTTTCCAGCATCACCGGAATGCCATCGCGGATGGGATAAGCCAAAGCACTGGCATAACAAACCAGTTCTTCACGTTCACGATCGTATTCGAGGGGTGCCTTGGTTACAGGGCAAACCAGAATACTCAGTAGCTGTTTATCGATCATATATTTTCATCCGCCGCGCAGGCCCATTTACAGGCGGTGAATTTTAAGGCAATCGCCGCCCTAACACCATGCTTGCGAGGATATGTTCAAAGGGGAAAAAGCGGGAAGAAGAGAATCAATACGATTATTGCCCGCTAGCAGCGGGAAAATATTCCAGCACCAAGGCCGGATCGAGTCGCACACTGAACCAGTTAACGCGCCAATCGAGATGGGGGCCGGTAGCGCGGCCGGTAGAACCCACCTTGGCAATGTCATCCCCCGCCTCGACTCGCTGCCCCTCTTTCACTAATGCACCGCTAAGGTGAATGAAGGAAGAGGTCAAGCCGTAGCCGTGGTCGAGCACCAGTGTGCCGCCGGAATAGTACATATCGGCGTGCACAAGTTTGACAATGCCGGCCGCAGGCGCAACCACCACTGTGCCCGTGGGCCGGGCGATATCGAGGCCATAATGGGGGTTCTTTGGCACGCCGTTGTAAACCCGCTGGCTGCCGTAAACACCGGTGATTGGCCCTTCGAGGGGTTTAATAAAACCCTGGAGGAAATCTTCGCGCCGGTCATTATCCGCCCGCGCCTGTCGCACCAAACGCCCCTCTTTACGAATGCGCTCGAGCACCTCGGCAGAGGGCGGAGTGACCGTGCGCTGGGGCACGCCATCGACACGCTGCACCTTGTATTCCCGCTGCGCGACGGGGTAACTGTACTGCTGGCTATCTTTGCCATTACGCACTTCCACCACCACCGGGCCTTTAACATCCCGGCTGAGGCCAATGACAAAATAACCCTGTGGTGTGAGGCTGACAGTGCGGTCCTGAAAAACTACGGCATTGCCCGGCTTTGTATGTCCCACCAACATAGCGCCCTGCTGCCAAACGCCCTGAAATTCCAGAGCCGATGCCAGGGGCATAAATAGCGCCGCTGCCAGGGACATAAACAATCTGCCGCAGAGCCACAACAAAACACGCAGGTGAAGTTTCACTATTCTTTAAAGCCTCTTAATAGTTATCGAGCTTTCGACCCGACGGCGGATTAATCATTTAAAGCGGCGCGAATCTGCTCACCATCGAAACCCCGGTACTGCAAAAAGCGCATGCGTTTGGCGCGCTGCTTCAGGTCAGTGGCCGGGCTTTCACCAAAACGCTTATGCGCCACCTCGACGACAAGGGCAAACCAGTCGACACCACATTCGCGTAAGACCGTATCACCATCGACACCACGTTCGCGCAGTTCCATGCGAATTCTTACCGGTCCCTGCCCTTTGCCCACTCGCCAGCGCACGAAAGCTTCGCTAAAGCGCTGGTCCGATAAAAGATCATCGGCAACCAGTTTGTCTAACACGGCATCGAGAAGTTCAGTGGCAGGGTCAAACTTCTTTAGTAACTTATTCCTGACTTCTTTGCGCGAGTGTTCCCTGCGCGCCAATATATTCATTGCGCCAAGGCGCAGATCTTTTTCCGATGCGGGTTTTACAGACTCTGGCTTTTCTGACAAAGAGCTTTCTGACAAAAAATCATCTGACACGGAGTTATCTGCGGCAGGATTATTTACTACGGGATTAGCGGGCACAGAACTATCGCTTGGCTTACTCACAATCTGACTTACCGATCCTTGAATGGGGAGCCGACACCCACTTGAGCCGTGGCTTTATCAGTACTTGCCACAAGGGGTGCATCCGACATCAAGCCATCCTCACCACCGCTCGCGTCGTCTGGTTGTTGTTTAACAAGCCCCAGCCAGCCGCCAATGCGCCGAAACACGGCACGCACCACGCGCCATAATTTCGGCAGCAGCCAGATAACCAGAATAATAAACACCAGCATCAAACCGAGGAAGGCCAGAGGGTGGTTGAGCATTGCCCACAGACCTCCAAAGACCATCAGGTCTTCAGCAATAGAGGCGCCCCAATTGCTGAAGGGTTCCGGCGAGGTATTGATCAATAAACGCGTTGAAGCTTTGG
>QNFO01000281.1 GCA_003646355.1 Gammaproteobacteria bacterium | reverse complement strand
TTGCCTGCCCGCCTATCGCGGCATGGAGGTTAGCGCCGAGTTACTCGAAGACGAAAACATCTCCGTGGTCTGGGATGAGGCTGAAAACCGCCTGCATGCCCAAAAAGCCCTGATGCTCCACCTGCTTCAACTCTCCACTTAAATAGCGATGCAAGAGCCCGGTAACGGGCTTCTGCCCCGCAAATAGCCAGCGCTGCCAGACGACTCGCCAAAGCGTATCTGTCAACAAAAAAACCAGCACTTTTAAAATTATTTTCTGAAGTATTCAGAGCGATAAATAAGCAGGTATTTTTCACGCTGTGAGTGACTACTTTCACTGCTGGCCAGTTGTCACGGAAGTCTCGGTTTCAGCAAGTTTTATAGTGAAACCCGAGCCACGGCATCGTTCATAAAAAATCAACAATTAGCACATCTTGTATTGCATTCCAGTCAAAATCACCCTATCTTGTATCTCCTGCGAATCAGGCACTATATCTAGTAAACGAGAAAAAGCGGTGGCTTAGGCTGCCAACACTCAAACGCTAGCGCCCAAAGCCTGTATTCAGCAATCGATAAGCACCCTAAGAAACGACTTTACGGCCATGATCAAAACAATAAAAAAGACAAGTATTTTTGCTTAAAAGTTAAGGGCTTATAGCGCAATTTAAAATGATTAATTAATCACTTAAAGATAGAAAAACGTGTCGTCATAGACTCACTTTGAACCACCGGCATTAACAAGATACACAGGCCTCGCAATAGCGGCCCACAACAAACAGCCTATAAACCAACAAGCCTTCAAGGGCAGGTGAAAACAATGGAAGCATCAACACAAGATCAACAGGCCGCAGGCCAGCCAGCCGCCGACATACCGACACAGTCTCCCGCCCAGGCCCCAAACAGCGCCGTACAGGCCACAGCGCCCGGGCAACTCAAGGTCATTAAGCGCAATGGTTCTGTCGTGCCCTACACCGACGAAAAAATTATTGTCGCCATCACCAAGGCCTTTCTTGCTGTTGAAGGTGCCGCTGCAGCGGCCTCGGGTCGTATTCACGAAACCGTGCACGCCCTAAACGCCCAGGTTGGCGAAGTCTTCAAACGTCGCATGCCCTCCGGTGGCACTGTGCATATTGAAGATATTCAGGACCAGGTCGAACTGGCACTGATGCGCAGCGGTGAGCAAAAAATTGCCCGCTCCTATGTTATTTACCGGGAGTTGCGCGCCCAGGAGCGCAGTGCCGAGGCAACACCGGCACCCGCCACACAAAGTGACTACGACGGCCCCGCCATTCGCGTCACCTATCCCGATGGCACTGACGGCCCCCTCGACATGGCCCGCCTGCACACCGTGGTTAGCGAAGCCTGCGCTGGCCTCAAAGATGTTGAAGTCGACGCCATTTTGAGCGAAGCCCTGCGCAACCTGTACGACGGCGTTTCCATTGCCGACGTCAATACCGCCCTGGTCATTACCGCCCGCACCCTGGTCGAGAAAGAACCCAACTACTCCTACGCCACCGCCCGCCTGTTGATGGACGGCCTACGCGGCGAAGCACTGAGCTTCCTCAAAGTCGCTACCTCTGCCACCCAGCATGAAATGGAAGGCCTCTACCCCGCTGCACTGAAAGCCTATGTCCACACCGGCATTGAGCTAGAACTCATCGCCCCCGACATCGCCACCTACGACCTCGACAAAATGGGTCAGGCGATTAATGCCAGCCGCGATCTGCAGTTCACCTACCTCGGCCTGCAAACCCTGTACGACCGCTACTTTATTCACAGCGACGCCGACAGTGGCGAAGTACGCTTTGAGCTGCCTCAGTGCTTCTTTATGCGCGTCGCCATGGGCCTTGCCGCACAGGAAGAAAACCGCGAAGAGCGCGCCATCGAGTTTTACAACCTGCTCTCCTCCTTCGACTACATGAGCTCAACGCCGACCCTGTTTAACGCCGGCACCCTGCGCCCCCAGTTGTCGAGCTGCTACCTGAGCACCGTACCCGATGACCTCGAAGGCATTTACGGCGCCATTCAAGACAACGCCATGCTCTCCAAATGGGCCGGCGGCCTGGGCAACGACTGGACACCCGTACGTGGCCTCGGCGCTTATATTAAAGGCACCAACGGCAAATCTCAGGGCGTTGTACCCTTCCTGAAAGTGGTTAACGACACCGCCGTTGCCGTCAACCAGGGCGGCAAGCGCAAGGGCGCAGTCTGCGCCTATCTCGAAACTTGGCACATCGATATCGAAGAGTTTATCGAGCTGCGCAAAAACACCGGCGACGACCGCCGCCGCACCCACGACATGAACTCCGCGAACTGGATTCCCGATCTGTTTATGAAGCGTGTCTTCGAAGACGGCCAGTGGACACTGTTCTCGCCCAATGATACGCCCGACCTGCACGACCTCTACGGTGCCGCCTTCGAGCAGCGCTACAACGAGTACGAAGCACTGGCCGAAAAAGGCGAAGTGCGACTCTTTAAAACCCTGCGCGCCCAGGACCTGTGGCGCAAAATGCTCGGTATGTTGTTTGAAACCGGCCACCCGTGGATGACCTTTAAAGATCCCTGCAACATACGCTCGCCCCAGCAGCACGTTGGCGTGGTGCACTCCTCTAACCTGTGTACCGAAATCACCCTCAACACCAAGGCTAATGAAGAAATTGCCGTGTGTAACCTCGGCTCCGTCAACCTCGCTCAGCACATTAGCGAAGACGGCGAGCTCGACACCGAAAAGCTGGGCCGCACCGTGCGCACCGCCGTACGCATGCTCGACAACGTTATCGACATTAACTACTACTCGGTTGAAACCGCCCGTAAATCGAACATGCGCCATCGCCCCATCGGCCTCGGCTTGATGGGCTTTCAGGACGCGCTGTATCAGCTTAAAGTGCCCTACGCCTCTGATGCCGCCGTCGAATTTGCCGACCGCTCGATGGAAGCCATCAGCTATTTCGCCATTCAGACCTCCTCCGAACTCGCCGCCGAACGCGGTAGCTACGAGACCTTCGATGGCTCGCTGTGGAGCCAGGGCATACTGCCCATCGACTCCCTCGAACTGCTCGAACAACAACGCGGTAGCGACTATCTCGACGTCGACAAAAGCCAAACCCTCGACTGGGACAGCCTGCGCGCCACCGTACAAAGCCAGGGCATGCGCAACTCCAATGTGATGGCCATTGCACCAACAGCCACAATCGCCAATATCACCGGTGTATCGCAGTCTATCGAACCCACCTACCAGAATTTATACG
>QNFO01000280.1 GCA_003646355.1 Gammaproteobacteria bacterium | reverse complement strand
TTAAAGGCGGGGGTGGCGCACTAACCCGAGAAAAAATTATTGCCGCCGCTGCCGACGACTTTGTCTGCATTGCCGACCAAAGTAAATGGGTCGACCACCTCGGCCAATTCGCCGTGCCGGTAGAAGTGATACCCATGGCGCGCAGTTATGTGGCCCGCGAGATTTTTAAGCTCGGCGGCGAAGCCGTCTATCGTCAGGGTGTGGTCACCGACAACGGCAATGTGATTCTCGATGTGCAGCGCCTGCATCCCATTGCCGCACCTAAAGCGCTGGAAGAAAAGCTCAACAATATTACCGGCGTAGTCACCAACGGTTTATTCGCCCTGCGCCCCGCCAACATAGTCTTACTGAGCACCCCTGAGGGCGTAAAAACACTCAAGCCCTCTCACTAAGACGCGAATTAATTAATCACTAGAGAATAATAAAATAATGCAACTCACCGACGCCATCCACAGCCGTATTTCAGCCCGAGGCTTTCTCGACAAGCCCGTGCCCGAAACCACCGTTCGCCAGATACTCGACCTCGCCCGCCACGCACCGTCGGGCAGCAATATGCAGCCCTGGCACGTTAACGCCGTGAGCGGCAAGCTGCTGGAACGGGTGATTGAAGAGTCCCTCGCCTTTGCCGAAAAGCACCCCATCGGTAGCCGTGAAAAAGAATTTCAAACCCCCACCGAGAACTTTATTCAGCCCTATAAATCCAGGCGATTTAATGTCGGCATGGGGCTTTATGACGCCCTTGGCATCGACCGCAAAGACAAGGTCAGGCGCAACGAGCAGTTAATGCAAAACTTTTATTTTTTCGGCGCGCCAGTAGGGCTGTTTTTTTCCATCCACCGCGGCCTAATGCCAGGGCAACTCGGTGATATGGGCATATTTATGGGCAATGTCATGCTCGCCGCTCGCGAGTTTGACCTGCACACCTGCGCCCAGGGTTTCTGGCAGGATGTGCAACCCGTACTGCATGACTTACTCGACATCCCCGAAGACTATTTTATTTTTAACGGCATGGCCCTCGGCCATATTGACCCCGACCACGCAGCCAACAGTCTTGTCAGTGGCCGTGAAGATGTCGACGAGTTTTGTCAGTTCGCCGGTTTTGAACAATAAGCTCACGGCAAACTTCGCTACAATAGCCCAACGTATTTAAGCACTTTCGATTTTAAGAGCAAGCTATGCCCCAAGACAGTTATCGCCTGATTATCGCCTGCCCCGACAAAGTCGGCATCGTTGCCGCTGTCAGTTCTTTTCTCGCTCAGGAAGGCGGGCTGATTACCGAGGCCAACCACTACCTCGACCCCGACTCCAGCTGGTTTTTTACCCGCCAGGTTATCGCCGCCCCGTCATTGCCCTACGGTGCCGACGAATTGCGCACACGCTTTGCCCCGCTGGCCAAGAAATTCGCCATGGAGTGGCACATTACCGAAACCGCCCAACCGAAGCGGGTCGCTCTGCTGGCCAGTAAACAGGCTCACTGCCTGTCGGACTTACTCTATCGCTGGCGCAGTAAAGAGCTGTCCTACGATATCACCGGGGTTATCTCTAACCACAATGACCTGCGCAGCTATGTGGAATGGCACAGCCTGCCCTATCACCACGAACCCGTGACCCCGGATACCAAGGCCGAGCACTTCGCCCGCATCATGGCCCTGCTCGACGACATGCAACCCGATGTCATCGTCCTGGCGCGCTATATGCAAATCTTGCCCCCCGAGATTTGCTCGCTCTATGCCGGGCGTATTATCAATATTCACCACAGCTTTTTGCCCGCCTTTGCCGGTGCCGGGCCCTACCACCAGGCTGCCGAAAGAGGCGTCAAATTGATTGGCGCCACCTGCCACTATGTCACCGATGAACTTGATGCCGGGCCAATTATCGATCAAGATGTTGCCCGCATTAGCCATCACGACAGTATTGATGACATGGTCAGAATCGGCAAAGACGTCGAAAAAATGGTGCTGGCCAGAGGCTTGCGCTACCACCTGGAAGATCGCGTATTAGTGCACGGCAATAAAACCATCGTTTTTGAATAAGCGACATCCACCTCATTGCAGGACGAATTAATTCGTCCTGTTTGAAGTAGCGCGGCCTATAAAAAGGAAACCGTTTTGAGCGAAGTACATACCACCGATGTCGCCATTATTGGCGCCGGCCCCATTGGCCTGTTCAGTGTCTTTCAATGCGGCATGTTAAAAATGTCCTGCCATGTGATCGACGCATTACCTGCCACGGGCGGACAATGTACGGCGCTGTATCCGGAAAAACCGCTGTTTGATATTCCCGCTGCACCCAACATTAATGCGGTCGACCTGATCGAACGTCTGGAAAAACAAATCGAGCCCTTTAAGCCCGTCATCCATCTCAACCAGCAGGTCACCGAGCTGGAAAAAATCGACGAGCACTGGCACTTGAGCACATCCACCGGCCTCAAAATTAAAGCTCGCGCCATTATCATCGCCGCCGGTGCCGGTGCCTTCGGCCCCAATAAACCGCCGCTGGATAATATTGAACAGTTTGAAGGCAGCTCGGTGCACTACATGGTGCAAAAGCGCGAAGACTTTCGCGATCAGCGCATTGTCATCGCCGGGGGTGGTGATTCCGCCGTCGACTGGGCGCTGTCACTGGCCGATGTTGCTTCAGAGGTTTACGTCATCCATCGCCGCGACCGCTTCCGCGCCATTCCCGAGTCGGTTGCGCAAATGAAAACCCTGGCCGACGCGGGCAAAATTGAACTGGTGATTCCCTATCAACTGGCCTCACTGGAAGGCGAGGGCGACCAACTCAAGACCGTGGTAGTAAAAACCCTGGATGGCGATGAGCGACGTATTGAAGCCGACCACCTGCTCTCGTTTTTTGGTCTCGCCACTAAACTGGGGCCGATCAATGACTGGGGCCTGGATATTCTAAACGGTGTTATTAAGGTCGAACCAACTACTTGTGCCACGAATATTGAGGGTATTTATGCCGTCGGTGATATTGCCGACTACCCCCATAAATTAAAGCTTATTCTCAGTGGTTTTTCGGAAGCGGCGCAGGCAGCCCATGCGGCCTATCTCATCGTTAATCCGGGACAAGCACTGAACTTTGAACACTCAACATCATCCGGCCTGCCCACTTTATAGCCGACCGATTGAGCCTTTAACTGCACGATTTAATACACAATGAACATTCACAACAACCCTGAGGAGATGAACCCAATGACAACAATTACTTTTATCAAGCCCGATGGTGAAAAAGTC
>QNFO01000279.1 GCA_003646355.1 Gammaproteobacteria bacterium | reverse complement strand
GGCCGGTCACCTCATTGCGTTTACTAATTTTATCCAGTTCGTCTTTAATGGTCGCAATCGCGCTATCGATATATTGCTGACGATCAATACGTTTTTCATCGAGCAAGCGGGCAATTTGTTGATATTCGTCAGCCTCAAGATAACGAAAAGCCAGGTCTTCCAGCTCCCACTTTAATTGCCCTATGCCCAGCCGGTCGGCAAGCGGTGCGTAGACATCAAAAATTTCCCGTGCAACCTCCCTGCGCTTTTCTTCCGGGGCCGTTTTAACCATGCGAATAGCACAAGTACGCTCAGCCAGTTTGATCAGTGCAACACGCACGTCATCAATCACAGACACCAGCATTTCTCTAACTTTATTGGCTTGCTGAGAGGCATCCTGGCCCAGTACATTCTGCTCGGAATCGGTTCGTAAACCGCTAATCACCGCCATGCGCAGAACATTGCTAATTAATGTGGCGACACTCTCGCCAAATGTCTCACGCACAGAATCAATACTGAGCTTTCCCTCACGCACAGAGCGATACAAGATGGCCGCCTGTAGACCCTCTGAATCCATACGCAGATCAGAAAGGATATCGGCAATTTCCAGGCCCATTTGCAAAATACTGCCGCGAAACAGCGATTTTCCTGCCCGCTGAGCAGCCTCTTCCGCTTGCCTCGCCAGATCAGCAGCCAGGCTTAACTTCTCTCTAGCGGACTCATCCAAATTACATTTTGTGGCGATTTTATCCAGCCAGAAAGTAATATCGGCAGAGTTTTCCACCGGGGCAGCATGTATTTCTCGAACTTGTACCAACGAATACTCCTAGGCCGACAGAACTAAATAATAGTTGTAATCAGGCATTGAAAAGCCCAGAGGAAAGATAGCGATCACCACGATCAGAAATCGACACAACTATTGTTGAGTCTTCCAATTCACTTGCCAGTCGCAATGCACCAGCAACGGCACCACCCGATGAGACACCGCAAAAAATGCCCTCTTTACGGGCCAGGTCACGCATGGTGTCCTCAGCCTCCTGCTGGCCAATATCCAATGTTGTATCAATGCTTGCAGAATCAAAAATGCCGGGGAGGTAGGCCTTGGGCCAACGTCGAATACCGGGAATACTCGCACCCTCTGCCGGTTGCAAGCCAACGATCTGGATATTCTTATTGAAGGTTTTCAGGGCCTGAGAGACGCCCATAATCGTGCCGGTGGTACCCATAGCGGCAACAAAGTGCGTCACTTCGCCCCCTGTTTGCTGCCAAATTTCAGGCCCCGTACCTTCGATATGTGACAGCGGGTTATCGGCATTATTAAACTGATCAAGCACCAGGCCTTTACCATCTTTTTGCATTTGTAGCGCGAGATCTCGCGCACCCTCCATACCTTCTTCCTGGGTCACCAGAATGAGCTCTGCGCCGTAGGCAAGCATCGCCTCCTTGCGCTCTGCCGTCATATGGTCGGGCATAATCAAAATCATTCGGTAGCCCTTAATCGCCGCTACCATTGCCAGAGCGATCCCTGTATTGCCGCTAGTCGCTTCAATTAAGGTATCACCGGGCACAATCGTACCCCTCGCTTGGGCGCGAGCAATCATGCTCAGCGCCGGGCGGTCTTTTACTGAACCCGCAGGATTATTACCTTCAAGTTTAAGCAGAATCGTATTGTTGCGCCCCGCACTGAGACGTTGCAATCGCACCAGCGGCGTATTGCCAATACAGGACTCTATGGTCGGATATTCCATGTTTACCTTGTACCCATTCACAAAAATTCTATTTTAGGCCTGCAGGCCACCACTATCGATTTAATTGCCCCCATTGCTAAGACAGCTTGGGCATATCGACATGCTTTACGAATATATTTATTACTGCAATTAAGCAGAAAAACTTGCTAGGCACTTAACACAACAAAGGCCAGTGCCATGTCCTGCTCATCGGACAGGCTGAGGTGAATATTCTTTGCACCCAAGGTACTAAAAACCTTTAAAGCCTCATCTGACAGTGTCATTTCAGGTGCCCCACTGGCTGTATTGCTCACCAGAATATGCTGCCATGAAACTTTACCAATACCTGTTTTGAGCGCTTTACTCAGTGCTTCTTTGGCGGCAAAACGCTTCGCCAGGAAGGCGGCCCGCTGTCTTGGGTTGTTTTTCTGGCAAAAAGTTTCAAACTCTTCAGAGCGCAAAATACGCTTTGCAAAGGCTTCACCCTGGCGCTCCAGTACAGCTTCTATCCGGCTAATATGAACCAGGTCGCTGCCTATACCCACTATCACAGAACTCTCACTTATTGTCCGTCCTTGTGGAATTATCAGGAACACGAACCTGGCGAAATAATTGCCGACTCAACAGTGGGCGCTCACCGAGATGAGCTTGCAGAGCAGTGCGTAGTAGACGTTTTGCACAACGCGTGACCTCTACCGACTGATAATTATCTTCAGCCATGGCCAGTAAATACTCCCCTAAAAAGCCGCTTTCTTTACTCCGCGCTGAAATACTATCAATACGAATAAAGCCTTGATCAGGGGTAAAGTGATAATGCTCAGCCGCCACAATGGGCCGATCTTCTGCCAGTTCAGCGGTCATATCAAAGCCATAACCGATCTCTTCTAACAGCAGCAGCTCAAAGCGCCGCAGTAGCGGCTCCGGGTCAGTGCTAGTGCCCAGTTGCGCGATGAGATCACTGTAGTGATCAAACAAATTTTCGTGGGGCACATACTCTGGCAGTAGCCTCACCAGCAACTCATTGAGGTATAAACCGATATATAAGATCTCGCCTTTTAAGGCGGCACTATTGCCCGATGCTTCTACCACGGTCAGGTTTTTGAGATCACCCTTGCCCCGCCAGGACAGTGACAAGGGTGTAAAAGCCTGTAGTTGATGACCACCAGATTTTCGCTTGCCACGAGCGCCTTTTGCCACGGCGCGCAAACGACCGAAGTCGCGGGAAAACAAATCCACTAATTGACTACTTTCACGATAGTCTCGTGTGTGTAGTACGTAGGCTTTTTGGTTTTCCGTATTCATGTTGATTTTAACGCGGCGACAATAGTCAGGCCCTGTTAGGCGTAACCTGTCGACTCACTCGCTAAGCACCCGTAATACGGACAAGCTAATCTTGATAACCTAGACTGCGTAGTGCCCGCTCACCATCAGACCAACCGCTTCGCACTTTGACCCCCGGAGTTACCACTACTTTGCTGCCGAAAAGGCGCTCCATATCGCTGCGGGCCGCCTGGCCAATCCTCTTTAAACGCTTTCCCTTTT
>QNFO01000278.1 GCA_003646355.1 Gammaproteobacteria bacterium | reverse complement strand
GCCTGACCACCGCCTCGGGCATTGAGTAGCTTTTCTCGAAAGCCGACCTCTTCGGCAAGAATAAAAATCACCGTAAGTAAAATTAAAAAAGCATTGGTCATCACGTTGCCGAAGGATGCCAGGGTATTACCCACCAGTTGCATCGCGACATTGGGATTAAAGCTTTGCTGCCAGATCGCAGGGTCTAAGGCGATACCCTTGCCCACCAACCACTGCTGAACGCCGTTGCTCATTATCAGTAAGCGCGCCTGATATTCCGGCAAATCGGCACGAAATTCACGTATCGACGAACCCACCACAGCGCCAACTATCGCCCCCAGGCAAACGACACCAAGCACAATCAGTAAAATAGCCAGGCCACTGGGAACCCGCCTGGATTTAAGCCACACCAATAGCGGCGAACAAATTAAGGCTATAAATACCGATAATAAAAAAGGCACCAACAAGGGCTCCGCCGTTTTAAGCCCGGCGACGACAATAACGAAGGCTGCCGCAAATAAAATAAATCGCGCAGCTGCAGAAAGGTTATTCATTCAAATCCTCATGCTTTAAATCTTCAAGAATTAGTTGTAAAGCCTGTGTCCCTTTCTCGGTAAAAAGGGTCGCACTACTTTCGCCAACATACTCAGTTTCACCGAGATCTGAACAACGCTGCTGAATAGCTCGCAAAACCTCATTGTGGCGCAGCGGAATACCGATAAAAACGTGCCAGTCATTCTCTGTGGCATTACCGGCCAGTACAAGTTCTAAAAGAGTGATTACGTTATTTTTATCGAGGCGATAAACAGGGGCACCAAGGCGCAGGAATACCCACATTGCTATCGACACAACAAGAAATGTTAATAGCAATGTAAGAACAAAGTTCATCGCAAATTAACTTCCAACGACCAGCGCCTGCATACACTCACGTACCGGCTCTACCAGCAAGGGGCTAATATCCATGGCATTAGATGGGTGAACAATGGTATTCGTGGTCGCCAGCTCATCAAGACCTGCGGCAAGTAATTGAGTATCGGCACCATCGGCAAATATGCCGTGTACGCCCGCACATTTTATACGCTCAATACCCTGTGCCCGTAATGCTGCAATACATTTCAAAATGGTTTGACCACTGGCAATCACATCATCAATAATCACCGCTGTGTGCTGCTGATAAACACTCAAATCCGGCAAGCTGACTTGCACATCGCGATCACCAAAGCGCTGCTTAGCGCCTATAACAAAGGGGTGTCCGCTATGGGCAGCAATCTCTGATACCCACTGTTCACTCTCGGCGTCCGGCCCAACCAGCAACAAGCTTGTCCGTCCCTTTAGCCAATCGGCTAATAACGGTGCCCCAGCTACCACGCGACTGGGGATGGAATAAATTTCATCCAGACTACGGTAACGGTGCAGGTGGGGATCGACCGTCACCAACCAATCGATTTGTGCCGATAAGTGCTGAGCGAAAATGCGCGAAGTGATGGCCTCGCCCTCGACAAAGCGCCTGTCCTGACGCATATAGCTTAAATAGGGCGCCACCAAACCCACTGACGCGGCACCAAACTCGCGCAGGGTTTGCACTAAAAAAACCAGGGGTAAATATTTATTATTGGGGTGGGATAAATCGGCAAGCACGATGCAGTGTCTGTCTTTCACGGGTGAATCAATGCGCAAGTAAGATTCGCCGTCAGGAAATAAACGCTGACTGGTTTTGCCCTGCTCAAAGCCAAGTTGCTCCGCTAAAGACGCTGCTAGAGGGTGAGGCTCTAAAGCAAAGATAAGGCCTCCACCTGCCACTAGTGTTTCCATGGTGTATCTCCGAATATTAAATGGCTAACTATCTGCTGTGCCAAGCTGAGTTTTACGCCACAGATAATAAACTGCCGGCAACACCAATAAAACCAGTAACAGTGCACTGAGCATACCGCCAACCATGGGCGCGGCGATACGGCTCATCACTTCAGAGCCAGTGCCAGAGCCTAGTAAAATCGGTAGTAAGCCGCCAATAATCGCCGCAACCGTCATCATCACGGGGCGCACGCGCTGGCCGGCACCGCGCATCACAGACTGTATCAGTACAGCCTCATTCAGTGTCTGCCCTTCCCTTTCACACTCGGCAATCGTCACCTGCCAGGCCTGATTAAGATACACCAACATAATCACACCAATCTCCACAGCCACACCGGCCAGAGCAATAAAACCAACACCCACCGCAACGGAAAAGTTGTAATTGGCGAGGTACATCAGCCACAAACCACCAGCCACAGCCATAGGTAAGGTGCCCATAATAATCGCCACCTCGGTAACATTGCGGAAATTTAAATACAGTAGTAAAACAATAATAAGTACCGTTAAGGGCACCACATAGGCCAGCTTTTCTTTGGCCCGCATCATGTACTCATACTGCCCAGCCCAGGTCAGTGAATAGCCTGGAGGTAAGTCTATTTGTTCATTGACCGCCTGCTGTGCACGCTTCACATAAGTACCAATATCGACATCGTTAATATCGATAAAGGACCAGCCATTAACACGGGCATTTTCGCTTTTAATACTCGGCGGCCCGTCTTCGATATACACCCGCGCCACATCGGCAAGGGCAAGCCGTTGACCCTGTATTGTGACGATGGGCAATAGCGCCAACTGCTCCACGGAATCACGATAAGCCTGGGGATAGCGAATATTAACGGGGTAGCGCTCCGGCCCTTCGACGGTTTGGTTGACGTTAACCCCCCCAATGGCCGTGGCATTACCCTGCTGCACGTCGGCAATGGTTAAGCCGTAGCGCGCCGCCCGCTCTCTGTCGATATCGATTTTAATATAGCGCCCACCGGCGACTCGCTCTGAATACACCGATGCCGTACCGGGCACCGTCTTGAGAATTGTTTCAAGTTGTAAACCAATGGCCTGTATTTCTTTTAATTTTGGCCCTGCAATTTTAATACCCACCGGGGTTTTAATACCGGTGGCCAGCATGTCGATGCGGGTTTTAATCGGCATCACCCAGGCGTTGGTTACACCGGGGAATTGCAGGCGCGCATCCAGCTCCTGGCGGAGCTTTTCTGGCGTCATGCCCTCGCGCCATTGCTCTCTATCCTTAAACTGAATAAACGTCTCTATCATGCTTAAAGGGGCTGGATCAGTGGCACTTTCCGCTCGCCCCATTTTACCAAATACCGTTTTCACTTCGGGTACCGTGCGAATCAGCTTGTCTGTTTGCTGCAGGAGCTCTCGCGCCTTGCCAATTGAAATACCGGGATAGGTAATGGGCAT
>QNFO01000277.1 GCA_003646355.1 Gammaproteobacteria bacterium | reverse complement strand
CGCCGCACTTACCTTCACCACATTTGCCTTCGCTTTCAGCTTTGGGCTTGGCTTCTCCACACTTGCCTTCGCCGCATTTGCCTTCAGTTTCAGCTTTGGGCTTGGCTTCACCGCACTTGCCTTCACCACATTTGCCTTCGGCGTCTTTGCCAGCGACTTCATAACCACTGCTCAGCTCACTCAGCTGAAAAGGGTTGCTAGCCGCAGAGGCAACGGGGGAAAGCGCAACGGATACCATAAATGCTGCACCAACTGCCGCCGCTAGAGGTTTGATTTTTTGTTCAGACATTTGTATATCTCCTAAAAAGATTGTTTTAACAATATTGCTTACAACATTGCGGTTTATTTAGCCCGTCTCTGTCATCGTACAAGCTGCAATATATGACCGAGCACTGGACACTTAGTTTCCGCATGGCGGAAAATTTATAATAACGATGAAAGCCACCGACTAACAAGTAAGCGTTTGATTACCTTTAACTATCAAATAAAAAGCTAACTGTTGTGCAGGGTTGCCTTCACTTTCGCCAGCTGTTTTTGCAGGCGCTTACCCGATACCGGGGCGATAGTTTTCAATTGTTGCGCAAAGGAAGATACACGATATTCTTCAATCATGTGACGGAAAGCTTCGAGTTCGTTAAGAACCTCCTGCGGATACTCCTGCGCCTCGGCCTGCAAGGCCTGCCATTCTTGCCAAAAGCCTGCAATTTCAGCCATAACAGCACTGTCCCTTTCACCATCACCAATACGCTTTTCAACACGTATCAGCGCCGCCTGGGCGTAACGTGGATACTGCCGCAACCAGTGCAGGGAGGCCTGGCTGACAAAACCTGTAGCGTAAAGCGCCGCTAACTGAGCCTGTATATCTTTAACCACTACGGGGAAGCGTTGCTCATTCTCTCGCAATAGCCCGTACAGCGTCTTTAAGCTTGCTGCCTGCTTTACGAGTAAGGACTCTAGTTCATTGGCAGTGGTGACGATATTAGCCTTGCCCTGCTCAACACAGGCCGCAAAGCTTTTCTGGTCACGGGGTATTTCCTGGCCAGCGAAACAAGCCGTGTGAAAGGCGGCAAAAATAATATCTTCATTGAGTAAATCACGCCCCGGCAAATGTGCCGCTTTCAACTGCAGGTCTTTACCCTTTAGCAATGACTTGCGTAAATACTTAGCCGACGTCGTGTTTTCAAGAATCGCCAGGCGCACCAACGCCGTTCGGGTTTTGTTTTTGGCCAGCTCCGGCGTGTCATAAATTCGTACTGACACGCTGTCATTATCGTCAATGAGTGCTGGATAAGCGCGGATTTCATGCTTGTCTTTCTTGATAACACTCAGCGCTGGCAGCTCGCCAAAGTCCCATTTAGTAAGTCCCGACTTCTCCAGCCCGGCACTGCTATCGCCCTGGCGAATGGTTTCCTGCACTCGGTCTCGATACTTCGCTTTCAGTAACTCGAGGTCACGCACGCTTTCCAGTAGCTTGCCCTGCTCATCGAAAAGCCGAAAGTTCATGCGATAGTAGGCTTCAAGCTTATCGGGCGCCCAACAATCGAGGGGCACATCGACGCCACTCAAGCGCTTTAATTGTTTCGCCAAGCCTTCATGCAAGGGCCGATTGTCCGGCACTAGCAGCGGCAACACCTTGTCGACAAAAGACGGCACCGGTACAAAATTCTTGCGCCACTGCTTGGGTAAGCCTTTCATTAAAGCAATGCATTTCTCGCGCAACAAACCCGGCACTAGCCAGTCGAAGCGATAACGCGGTACTTGATTGAGGTGCCCAACTGACAGGTCAACACTAACGCCGTCCTGCTCATTACCCGGCTCGAACAGGTAGTGCAGCGGATAATCATGATCGGCCCAGCCCAGGGTTTTAGGGAATTGCGCCTCTTCACTTTCCAGCGGTTGATTCTGGGTTAGCTGCTCACGACTGACATAGAGCAGTCGCGGCTCACTCTGTTCGGCACGCTTGCGCCAGCGTTCAAAGCTGGCGAGGCCAATAATCTCCGACGGTAATAACTCATCGTAAAAAGTCTGCAGGGCCGACTCGTCGGCGAGAATATCGCGCCGCCGCAGGCGATCCTCCAGTTCATGCAGCTCATTCAAAATAGCCGAATTGTGGGCGAAAAAGGCGACCTTTTTATTACTGCTGCCACGCCGACCACCGGAGCGACTATTGCCGTAAAGCCCTTCTACCAGCGCTGACTGAATAAACACTGCCCGTGCCTGCTTTGGATCAATCTTGCCAAATTCAACCTGTTGGCGCTCAACAATGGTCAGGCCATAGAGGCTTTGCTTTTCATAGGCCATCACCTGCCCACGGGCCGCGTGATAGTGGGCCTCGCTGTGGCTTTTTTTCACCAGATGAGCAGCCATTTCCGGCAGCCACTCTTCATTAAAACTTGCGCAATGATGAGCAAAAAGTCGGGTGGTTTCGAGCAACTCGATAGCCATTACCCATTTCGGTGGCTTTTTAGCCAGCCCAGAACCGGGGAAAACATGGAACTTGCGATTACGCGTACCGAGGTACTCGCGACCCTCATGACGAAAACCAATATGGCTAAGTAGGCCCGTTAACAGTGCCTTATGAATACTATCGACGTCGGCAGGCTGTTTTTTGTATTCAAGACCGAGGTCACGACAGGACGTATGCAGTTGATGATGCAGATCTCGCCACTCAACCATGCGCAAATAAGAGACAAAAGATCTTTTACAGTATTTGGCAAATTGATTACGCGTCAATGCCTGACGCTGTTCTTCAAAATGCTGCCAGAGATTTAGAATACTGATGAAGTCTGAATCTTTATCGAGCCACTGGCGATGCTTCTCATCCGCTGCCTGACGTTTATCGGCCGGGCGCTCACGGGGGTCCTGAATACTCAACATAGCGACGATAATTAACACTTCGCGCAAGCTGCACTGCGCTGACGCTGCCAGTAACATACGGCCCATGCGCGGATCGACGGGAAACTGCGATAGCGGCTTGCCAGTAGCGGTTAATTGCTCCTGAGCATCGACGGCATCCAGCTCTTTTAATAATAAAAAGCCATCGTTAATCAAACGGCTATCGGGCGGTTCAAGAAAGGGAAACTCGCGCACAGAGCCAATGCCCAGACGCATCATCTGTAAAATAACGGCCGCCAAATTAGTGCGCACAATTTCGGGATCGGTAAATTCAGGGCGCTGTAGAAAGTCGTGCTCACTGTAAAGACGCACACAAACGCCTTCACTGACACGACCACAACGGCCCGAACGCTGATTAGCACTGG
>QNFO01000276.1 GCA_003646355.1 Gammaproteobacteria bacterium | reverse complement strand
GCAACGAGAGCTGGCAGCGCCCTAAATAAGGTTAAATTTTGCTCGAGAGTTTTACCAAAGCCAAAGCCAGGGTCAAGGATTAAACGAGATCGGCTGATACCCGCCTTTTCGCAGACATCAATTCGCGCCTGTAAAAAGGCTACGACCTCGGCAACAACATCGCGATACTGCGGGTTATCCTGCATCACCTGCGGCTCACCAAGACTATGCATCAGGCATATTGGCAAACTAGTCGCAGCCGCCGCCTCTAACGCCCCAGCACGACCCAATGCGCGCACATCGTTAAGCATTGCGGCACCACTACTGGCCGCCTCGGCCATCAACGTAGGGCTACTCGTATCGACGGACAAAGGAATATCAAAGCGACCGCGAAGGGCTTCGAGTACCGGCAGCACTCGGGCCACTTCCTCATTCAGCTCTACTTTACTAGCACCCGGGCGAGTTGACTCACCGCCAATATCTAGCAGGTCGGCACCCGCATCGATTAAGCACTGGGCACGATACAGAACCGTATCGAGATCAAGTTTATCTCCACGGTATAAATCACCGCCATCAGAAAAAGAGTCTGGGGTCAGATTGAGAATCCCCATCACCAGCGGCCGGCTGCGCTGGGCAACACCATCCAGGAAACACGTCATTACATTAATCAATCCGAGCCATTAAAAAAGCCACCGGACAGAATCTACCCGGTGGCTTGTCAGCGAAGAGAGGACTATCAACTACCCTCTACAGGGCCGCCAATATTAGTATTAGGCTTATCTTTGGAGTCGGCCTCCTCACTCACTTCCGCATCGCCTGCAGGGTGATCAAAATCATGCCAGTCACGCGGCGGGCGAACCTTACGACGCGCCATCAAGTCATCGACCTGCTCGGCATCGAGTGTTTCGAACTCCATCAACGCCGCCTTCATGGCATGGAGAATATCGATATTATCCTTCAGCAAGGTCTCCGCGCGGCCATAATTGGTGTCGACGATATTGCGCACCTCCTCATCAATTTGCTGAGAGGTGGAACCAGAGAAATTCTTACCACCTTGCCCCGGCATCGCCGACTCTTCATCACCGTAGAGAATAGGGCCGAGTTTTTCAGTCAAGCCCCAGCGGGTCACCATGCTGCGCGCCAACTGGCTGGCGCGCTCAATATCGTTCGAAGCACCAGTGGTGACACCATCGAGACCGTGGATCAACTCCTCGGCAATGCGTCCGCCATAGAGGCTACACAGCTGACCTTCCAGCTTGCGCTTGCTGTAGCTGTATTGATCTTCCTGGGGCAGGAACTGCGTAACACCCAGTGCGCGTCCACGGGGGATAATGCTGACCTTATGCACGGGATCATGCTCGGGCACCAGTCGCCCGACAATGGCATGGCCCGCCTCGTGATAAGCGGTATTGGCCTTTTCTTCTTCCGACATCACCATAGAGCGGCGCTCGGCACCCATGAGAATTTTATCGCGGGCGTGTTCGAATTCTTCCATGGTGACCAAACGACGATTGGCGCGCGCGGCAAAGAGAGCCGCCTCGTTAATCAAGTTGGCCAAATCAGCACCAGAAAAACCGGGCGTACCTCGGGCGAGAATACCCAGGTCGATCTTGTCATCGAGAGGCACTTTGCGCACATGGACTTTAAGTATTTGCTCGCGACCACGAATATCGGGCAAGCCGACATAAACCTGGCGATCAAAACGACCGGGGCGCAACAAGGCCTTATCGAGCACATCGGGGCGATTCGAGGCGGCGATAACAATCACGCCATCGTTGGCTTCAAAGCCGTCCATCTCAACCAGCAACTGATTGAGGGTTTGCTCGCGTTCATCATTGCCACCACCACCCATACCACCGCCACGGGTGCGGCCAACGGCATCAATCTCATCGATAAAGATAATACACGGCGCCTGTTTTTTGGCCTGTTCGAACATGTCGCGGACACGCGAGGCGCCAACACCAACAAACATTTCGACAAAGTCGGAACCGGAGATAGAAAAGAAAGGCACCTTGGCTTCACCGGCAATCGCCTTGGCGAGCAGGGTTTTACCCGTACCGGGAGGGCCCGACATCAGCACACCACGGGGGATACGACCACCCAGGCTTTGGAACTTTGAAGGTTCGCGGAGAAACTCAACCAACTCACTGACTTCTTCTTTGGCCTCGTCGACACCGGCGACATCGGCAAAAGTGGTTTTAATCTGATCTTCACTGAGCAGCTTGGCTTTGCTCTTGCCAAAGGACATGGGCCCACCGCGACCGCCGCCGCCTGCGCCGCCCTGCATCTGGCGCATAAAGAACATAAAAATAAGCACAATCAACAAAATCGGGAAGGCCGCCATTAATAGCTGCATCCAGACACTCTGCTTATGAGGCTCACGGCCCTCAACCTTGACGTTGTGGTTGAGCAGGTCGTTCATCATGCCGCTGTCGTAGACATCCGGACGAACAGTGCGGAAACGCGTACCGTCGTGGTGCTCACCCTCGATAATCAGCCCTTCGATGACAACGCTGCGCACACGGTCAGTCTGCACCTCATCGACAAAGTTGGTATAGCTAATCGTATTCGGCGTTGGGCCCTCTTTAAAATTCTGGAAAATCGACAGCAATATCGCCGCAATGATTACCCACAAAATAAGATTTTTAGCCATTTCGTTCAAGAAACTACCCTCACATCGACTCAATGCCGATTTTTAATACTGATTAATTGTATAACGCGCTTTACGCTTCTGAGTATAACCCGCTTTTTAGCAC
Source organism: Gammaproteobacteria bacterium (assembly GCA_003646355.1). The sequence goes on along the minus strand of QNFO01000276.1, from coordinate 541 downwards.
TGCGCCGAAACCACTCAAGCCCGACCCCGAAAACCACGGGCCAGACAATACACCTCGCTGGAGCGTGCTCGCGAAGCATCCGGTTTCTTAATTGCGACGCTGTTAAATTCCACTCGCAGATCGCGCACCAGGGTATCAAAACCCTCACCCTGAAAAACTTTAGCGAGAAAAACACCACCGGGTGACAAGACCTGGCGCGCAAAATCGACAGCCAACTCCACCAAATACATGGCACGGGGTTGATCGACCGCCTTCATACCACTCATATTGGGTGCCATATCGGAAATTACAAGGTCAACCGGGCGATCAGCCAGCGTTTCTAGAATGGCATCGAAGACCGTATCGTCGGTAAAATCGCCCTGTACAAAATCAACACCGGCAATAGCATCCATATTAAGAATGTCTGAGGCGACGACTCGCCCGCTGTCACCGACTTTGGCGATGGCAATTTGCGACCAGCCACCCGGTGCGGCACCGAGATCAACCACCGTCATACCCGGCTTTAACAAACCAGCACTTTGGTCAATTTCAAGCAATTTAT
>QNFO01000275.1 GCA_003646355.1 Gammaproteobacteria bacterium | reverse complement strand
CGCGGATTACAGTGGCGAGCAGGCCCAGTGCATGAAGACGATTAGTGCTCAGGTGGTGTGGCAGGCGCTTGAGCAATTACAGGTAAAAAAGCCGCTTGCTAGTGATACATCGCGGGCTTAATGTCAGACTAAGGGCTGACACCGGCCGTCGTTTTTAAAAGCTCAAAATAAATTATGTAAATGGAGAGTAGGGTTGAATGTAAAAATGCCGCGCTTTGATGGCGCTCAAATATTGGTCGTTGGCGATTTAATGCTCGACCGCTATTGGCAGGGGCCGACTTCACGTATTTCTCCCGAGGCCCCCGTGCCTGTGGTGAAAGTTGAGCAGCTTGAAGACCGCGTTGGTGGTGCAGGCAACGTTGCTTTAAATATTGCAGCCCTGGGTGCCGGGGCCTCCCTCGTCGGTGTTGTCGGTGCCGATGAAGCGGCTCACTCTCTTGAGACTCGTTTTAGTTCAGCAGGTATTCGGACTGATTTCCAGGTGTCTGACGACAAGCCCACCATTACCAAGTTACGCGTGATTAGTCGCCATCAGCAATTATTGCGTCTCGATTTTGAACAACAATTTACAGCCAGCGATACAGATCAAATTGCCGATAAGGTCGCAGCCTCTTTGGCAAATGTTAGCGTGCTTGTGATTTCAGATTACGGCAAAGGTGCTCTGCAAAATCCTGTTGAGTTAATTCAGGCTGCCCGACAGCATGGCATTCCCGTATTGGTTGACCCCAAGGGTAGCGACTTTAGCCGCTATCAGGGTGCAACTTTGATTACCCCGAATATGGGTGAGTTTGAAGCCGTGGTCGGGCCTTGCGAAAGTGAGGCCGCTATTGTTGAAAAGGGTTTGGCGTTACTTGAAGAGCTGGATCTTGAAGCTTTACTCGTGACCCGTGGTGAGCACGGTATGACCCTGTTGCGACAGGGTATGCCAGAATTTCACCTGCCGGCGCGAGCTCGTGAGGTATTTGATGTGACGGGTGCCGGGGATACGGTGATCTCCGTGCTGGCCGCCGCCCTGGGTGCGGGAGAAGCGTTGCCCGCTGCCGTTGTACTGGCCAACTTGGCCGCAAGTATTGTGGTCGGCAAGTTAGGCACGGCTACCATTAGTGCACCCGAATTGCGGCGTGCCCTGCAGCTTGAGCAGGGCCACGGACGCGGTGTCGTCAATGAAGAGCAACTACTCGTCGATTTGGCCGATGCCCGTGCCCACGGTGAAAATATCGTTTTCACCAATGGCTGCTTTGACATCCTTCACGCCGGTCACGTCGGCTATCTCGAACAGGCGCGGGGCCTGGGCCAGCGCCTGATTGTCGCCGTCAATGCCGATGAGTCGGTGCGTCGCCTTAAAGGTGAAGGTCGCCCGATTAATTCTGAAGACCGGCGTATGGCCGTGTTGGCGGGCCTTGAGTCGGTTGACTGGGTGCTGGTGTTTGGCGATGACACACCGGAAAGGCTGCTGGAATTAGTGCGCCCCGATATTCTGGTGAAAGGTGGCGATTATAAGAAAGAAGAGGTGGTGGGCTGGGAAATTGTTGAAGCCTATGGCGGCAAAGTACAGGCGCTAGATTTTCTTGATGACTGTTCTACCACGGCGATTGTGGAAAAAATACAGGGCGAATAGGCCTTGCGGAATTTTTGATTATTTTTTGTTGTAGAGGACGCCTTCCGGTGGCGTGCCTCTAGCTGTGGGGATAATGACCGGGCCCAGGTAATAGTTACCGGATGACGCTTTAGTCTTTCTCGCGCAACATTTTGTCGAGCACTTCAAAAACGCTATCGCTACCGCGCTCCATTTCTTTCAGCGCATTTTCGAGTTCCTGTGTATAGCCCTCGCCTTTATCAATAAAATCAAAAACTCGTTTGGTGCCGGCGTGTACGACCGAGTGAGGGTGGTCGAGATGGGGGTAAGACTTTAATCGTGAAAAGCTCTTCTTACCTTCGCCCTGGGTATACCACTTACCGAGCCGGCAGCTTTTGTGGTCGACAAAATCCATCTGCTTTTCTTGTTTTATGACGGACAGGTAGGTATTCACTTTCCAGATAATATGATCCAGCTTGGCAAGTGATGTGAAGGTTCTATCATTGGTGCCAAGCATGCGGTGCACCGAGCGATTATTCGCCTGACTTGTTTCTTGCAGGCGCAGATCAAACTGGTCGACAACGTTTTTGATTTTTTCACAGCCTTCGCTCGACTCTTCCATGCTGTGAGAAAAGACTAAAGACTCTTCATTGATTTGGTCAATCGCCGTGGTAATTTCGTCAGCGGCTTTTTTACTTTCTCGCGCCAGGGCTTTTACTTCATCGGCAACAACGGCAAAACCTTTGCCCGCTTCGCCTGCTCTGGCGGCTTCAATGGTGGCGTTAAGGCCCAGCAGGTTGGTTTGGTAGGAGATACCGACAATTTTTTGCAGCAGGCTGTTGATGTTTTCTATCTGCTCGGCCATGACCTGAGTACGGGATTTAGACGTGGCGAGCAGTGACGTTAGCTCTGTCATTTGTGACGTCAGGTTTCGAGAGTCATCGAGTAACCCGGAGAAATCTTTTTTGATTTCATTGAATTCAGAGAGTGACTCGTAATTGATCTCGGTAGACTCAGCCAGGTTGGTTTGAACGTTGACCAGGCCCAATTTGAGCTGCTCATTCTCAAACTGAAGGAGCTTGAGTAGGTTTTTATCTTGATTTTCTGTCATGTGCCATCTGCCTGCTTATAGTTTGATTGGCTGAACAGTCAGTATAGCTCAGCCTGAGCAACGCTAGTTGTGCGTTATATCGCACTAATGTTAGCGCGAAGGTGTTCTGGGTTGATAGTGCCTACGATGGCGCTGCTAACGCCAGGGTGGGCAAAAATCATTTCGAAGCATTGTTTTATCGGATTGTCGGCGGTATTGACGCCACGCTTTGGGCCCGATGTGGAGTGACCGCTGGCAAGGGCCTTTTTTATTAGCACGCCCTTGCCGTGTTGGTGACAGTAATCCGCGACTGCGATTTCATCATCGTATTGGAGGTTCCAGGTGATCATTACCACGTCGCCGAGTTTGGCGGCGAGTAATCCGCCTTCTACGGTTTTGGTCGACATACCGATCGCGCGGATTTTGCCTTCTTTTTTAAGTTCTGCCAGTGCGCTCAACGTGCCATGCCTCTGGAGTATCTCCTCGTCGTTACCGTCCGAATGAATGAGGACAATATCGAGCACATCGGTGTTTAGTCGGCGCAGGCTGCGCTCAACGCTTCTGCGGGCGTGCTCCGGGGAGAAGTCATAGTGTGATTCGCCATTGATAAACTCCTCGCCAACCT
>QNFO01000274.1 GCA_003646355.1 Gammaproteobacteria bacterium | reverse complement strand
CGACAATGTTCGATAACCCCGATTTTGATAAATATACTTATGAAGATATCCCATTAAATGAAGACTGCTATTTAGTTGATGAAAAATATGCCGCTGAATATGAGGCTATGTACTTAGGTGTTTTTGAAGATGGAAAATGGGAACCTATTGGGTATGTGAGTTATGTTGCCGCAATAGTGGTACACGAAAATTCTGTTGAGTTATCATGGTACCCAAACATACATGATCGTTTCCATGAAATGAGTATATTACTGCCCAAAAGCAAAATCAGACAATGCGTTGGCTGTTGGAGGTGGGATTGGAAACCTACCATATTTGTGGACTCGAATTGGTTAGATAATTTATATAAAAAATCGTTTTCAGTTTTCGGTGTGGTAGACGCAATCGGAGTGAAAAAAGCAATAAGAGATGAACAGCTTTCACGAGAAAAGTTGATAGCGTTGAAATCCAAAATCGATAGTTTATCTTCTGAGTATCCAGAGATATCTTTTATTTCATTTGCTGATAGCATTTTAATTAAAAGTAATTGGACTGTTGGATCAGTAAATGACGATCTCAAATACACGTATAAGCCTGAATTGTTTATTGAGGTGGCAAAAGAATTTCAAAAAATCTTTCAGGAAACGCTTAACTTAGGATGCTATACTATTTTAGCACAAGGTTATAATGAATATTACGACGACAACTTATTGCACATTTCTGAATCAAAAAACCATATTTCACTAAATAGTCTTGGAGTTCCTTTCGCTCAATTACTTTCGATTGAAGATTCAATAAGAAAAGCGATCAAAAAGGAAATTCATCCTGCATCCGAAATTTATCTTGATCAGACATTTTATCACTCACTTAGATTTAAAATTGAATTTGAAAAAGGTAAACGCCCCAAAGCAGAATACCAACCGGTAATGTCAAAAAAACCAGCGAGTTATTTTTACTCAGATTTGGGAACGATTTTTAATAATTTAGAAAAAGTAAAAAAATAGCCACATAACCCATCACTGGACGGGACCGCGAGCAACTCAGCTGCCTTTTTTAAGTGCTGTGGCGCGGCCCGTCAGTTCAACCGTTAGCCTTCTCAAGAATTGTCCACTATATAGGACAGTGGCTTTCCATCGTGGGTTAGGCTCAATCGGCCATTCTCCGAAAATTGCAGAGCAATGGAGTCGTAATGATGATTGTCTGAAAACAGGTAGCTGTAACGTTCGACAACGGTATTGGCTTCTGCCTTTGTTGCAGCGGCATATTCCTGCTGGAACGAGGCGGACTTTTGCATCTCGACAAAGTGTGAGGTAAGCGCGTTAACAGTACTTAGTTCTCTTGACATTGTTGGGTTGTTCGCAAGTGCCTGTTTGAATTCTGACGTATAAGCGTAATCTGAGGACAGTTGAATCTGCCCTTCGTTGTCGTAGGTGATACTCGAAGGAGCGGTGGGAATATTGTTCTGCGCCAGGAACTGCGGGAAAGTCTCCGAGATATGATTGGTTAGTGCGTCGATATTGTTCTTGGTCGGAAGCAGCAGCGGGGGAAGCGTCTGGAATAAAGACCCCGCTCCATTCGCTTTCCCGTTGGGTGAAAAATAAGCGTCTATGTTTAGACTTTTGGAGCCTTGATCGGTATCGAAGACGGCTGTTGTGCTGTTTCCCGGCTCTGCGACAGTATTGGATTGATAGGCGAGATAGTTTCGTGCAGTTTGGGAGATAGAAATTGTGTCGGTAATAGTTGCCCCTGAAGTGGAAAAATCTGCCGTGACATCGGTTGAGGCTTGCTTTTGTTGCGAGGAAATATTCTGGTACGAATAAACGGCATAGGCACTGGCTGATTGGATTTCCATGGGACACCTCTTCAATGGAGTTATTTATTAGATACATAAGTTGTGAATAGTATTTGCAAACCGCATGCCATAATTGAATTACGCAAGGAACATAAATAGGGCTAACAAATCACTGCACTGGATTTTTATTCCGCTACGCTCCATAAAAACCATTGAGTTCAAGCGTTCAATATTCCCTGACAATCTTATTAAAACCTATTCTTTCAAATTCAAGTTACTAATATATCAAAAATATTTTCCGAATCCCCGGATATTATTTTTGAAAAATCCGGTTACTCCAATATACAATAATGAAATTTTGATTCATTTGAACATGTCTTATCCCATATAGATTGATTTCACTTCATATTAGAATTGATTAGACCACATATGATTGCACAGATGGCCTCGACATACTATCGGAAGGTTTCCGGCTAATCTTTCAGCAATTTCAATTTTTCAAATGTATGTTCCGGGTCCGGTCGAACCGTATAATCCATGCTGATTTCAGCATAACGGATAATCCCGCCCTTATCGATAATGAAACGTGCTGACAAGGGCAGGGTCCATGAATCATCCCCATTATGTGCGGGCACATCAATGGAAAACTGGGAATACACCTTCCTTAATTTTACGGGCATCTGAAATTTGAGACCGTAACTTTCACCGGTTTTATTCCCCGGATCGCTCAGCAACTCAAAAGTCAACGACTTTTCTTCCCGCATGGCACTGTTAAACTCCACGGCCTGGGGGGAAATTGCCACCAGGGATGCACCAAGTACGGTAAATTTTTCGGCTGTTTCACCAAGAGCGTCCAGCTCCAGATTACAATAAGGTCACCACTTCCCCCGGAAGAAGGCCAGTACCAGTGGACCCTGAGAGAGAAGGCTGTCCATGGTGACCAAGGTATTGGAAGTATTTTCAAGACTAAATCCGGGTGCCTTGTCACCTATTTTTATAGCATCTTCCAGCATTCTTGAGGCACCAAGCTCTTTTGTAGCACTCTGCATGATGTCAAGGGCTTCTTTCGGGGCTTGCGCCTGCATCTGTTCTTTGTACGTATCCATCTTTTCTTGCAGTTTCATGATCTTCCCCTTTATAAGTGCTTACTTTTGTCAAATGAATTTTTAATGACAACTTCGTCCAGAGTCAGTTGTCCGGGTCGAGGCCATGCGTCTTTTGTTCCTTTGCCGATTGCCACGAACATGGCAATGACATGATCATGAGGAAGCCTAATCAGTTCCGCAACTTTATCGAAATCAAAACCATCCATCGGGCATGAGTCATACCCCATTGATTTTGCAGCCAGCATTAAGGTTTGAGCAGCAATGCCACAGGATCTCATGGCCTCGTCTCTCTGCACCTTGTCTTTGCCTCGATAGTAATCATCAATAGCCGGAACCATAAACTCCTGAACTTCTTTGGGTGCATTGACCCAATACCGGTCAGGTTGGTTTTCCCATGACTTCAAATCTGCACAAAGTACAATG
>QNFO01000273.1 GCA_003646355.1 Gammaproteobacteria bacterium | reverse complement strand
TGATTGAGTCTGCCGGTGTTGAGCGCTCCTTTTGCCATATCAACATTCACGACCTTGCTTGCGCCGGCTTCTGCAGCCACCACCGAAAAAGCACAGGTGTAGGCGAAGAGGTTGAGTACGCGCTTGCCTTTGGCTTGCTCTCGAAGCACTTGCCGGCAGTTAGCCATGTCGAGAAAAAAGCCTACGTTCTGGTTGGCTTTGAAATTCAGTCGGAATTTAAGGCTTTTTTCTATCGCGTAATAGTCGCCGGCTATATCGCCTTTGAGGTTTTCACTCGGTGCACCTTTTAAATAACGGTGTTGCAGTATGATATTTTCAATGACTTGGTCACTTTCAAACTGCGTGAGTTCAGCGGTCAATTGCTTGATACATTGCGCTTCCGGCTCTTTATATAAGCTGATTAACAATACTGGTGAAAACCAGTCGACGCTGACAAACTCAAGGCCGGGGTAGCAGTGCCCTCGCCCGTGAAATAAGCGGCAGGCGTCGCTACCTTTTTTAGCGCCAAGCTGAATACTTTGTATTATTTGCTGCATTTATTACCTGAGCCCAGGAATTAAAGCGATTAACGAGTGATTAGTGTTAGTTACTGCTAGCGTGTATTTTATGAAATTTCTTGGCGACCAAAAGCATCATCACAATAGCGAGTCTTTCTACCACGTTCTTTTGCTCGGCCTTATGTTTATCACTGACTAGCAGTGAGTTAATTAAAGCTTGCAGGGCGGCAAAGCGATTCTCTTGATCGGCATCCATCTTGGCGATGGCTTTAATAACCGTGGCCATAACAGCCTCATAATCATTCAGCCCGAGTTTAAGCAATAGCTTGCGGGTATGGCGCTCCAGCTCTTTGCTTTTCATACACTTGAGTTCAGCCGTAAGTGTGGCTTCTGGGCAGGACAAGAGATCAATTGTTTTCATGGCTTTAACAAGACTGATGTGAGGGGTTGAATGGGTTGCGGATGATACCCGAAGCCTGCCCCGTCGTACCACTCGCCGTGCAGGGGCTGTTCATCTTGGCTTTCTGCTATCGATTGGTTTACTTTGTTAATACCAGCGCAGCTAACGGAGTGTGATTAGTCGATATGGAAGCGTCCCCAGAACAAAAACAATCCAGCTTTGCGGAACAGCCGTCGCCAGCAACAAACACTGATTCATCTGTCTTTAGCTTGCTCGCCCGCTACCGTGGCCGTTCAGTCTATCAGCGCCGCCTGGTGCATATTGTTCTCGCCGCCTTGCTTTTATTACTAGCCACCTGGCTAGCCTTTACCCAACCCGGTCGTGCCATCGTTTCGTCAACTGCAACCATTAGTAGCCCTGCCAGGCTTTGGCAAAAATTCGCCTACCCCCTTGAGCGCAATGCCTTTTTGCGCCTGCCCGTGCTTACCAGTGATATTAACGATGTGTTTGCTCTACCCGATGGCGAGCACGTTTGGGCGGTGGGTGCAGGGGGCCTCATTTTATACAGCCCCAATGCCGGGCAGTGCTGGCAGCAGCAACACCCGGTGCAGGGTCGGCCTTGTGGTGACGCTGATAGTGCTAAGTGGTCTTTGATAAGCGGGGCTCAGGCAGCGTCGGCCGCCAAAAAAACGGATTATCGCGAGCAGCAAAATGTCTCTGTGCAGCAACAAGCCCCTGTTGAAATAAATACTCGCCAGTCAACAAAGGCTCCGGTGGATAGAGGAGGTTTGTCTTTTGAGCAAGATTTTGAGCAAGAAATTCAAAAACCGCGGGATGAGCAGGTTGAAGAGAAAAAACCAGAACCTGTCATCGACCCCCTTGAGGAAGCGCTACCAGATGCCCCCAGGCTAAATGCAGACCTGAAAGCGGTTTATTTTATCGATGCTCTACGGGGCTGGGCGGTGGGTGAACAAGGCCTTGTTTTAAGTACCGTTGATGGTGGTCAGAGTTGGCAGGCTCAAAGCCTTGGTGTCTGGCCGCTAAGCGATGTGGTTTTTAATAAAGAGGCGAGCCAGGGTTGGGTGGTCGGCATTGGCGGGCGCATTTTGCACAGTCTAGACGGCGGTACAAGCTGGCAGCCCCAAAACAGCGGCACCAGAATGACGCTGCTGGGGCTGAGCCTCACTGATGGGGTCGAGCAACTTTGTGTCGTGGGCCAGAGTGGTCTTGTGCTCACTAGCACTGACGGCGGCCAACACTGGCAGACACAGAGTAGTGGCACAAAAAACACCCTGACTGCCGTGAGTTTTAGTGATGCTGAACAGGGCTGGGCGGTTGGTAGTGGCGGCACAATTTTGCATACCCTTGATGCCGGCATCAGCTGGGAGGCTCAAAACAGTGCGATAGAAGAGCGCCTTCGAGACGTAAGCTTTAGCGCTGACGCTCAGCTGGGCCGTGTTGTTGGTGAGAATGGCAGGGTGCTGAGGACTGTCGACGGTGGTCTTAACTGGCTAGCACAGGATAGTGGTAGCTGGAGCACTTTTCTGGCCGTGAGTTTCGCCGATGCTCAACAAGGTTGGGCAGTCGGCAGGGATGGAACGCTTCTATTTACGAATGACAGTGGTCAGAGCTGGCAGTTGCAAAGCTCGGGTGCCTCGCCGTGGTTGCAATCGCTGGTTTCTGAGCAAAACTCACCGCAACAAAAAAAGGTGGATACCAAGGCTGCCACCCTGAGCGTTGATGACGAGGCTAAGCAATGGCGAATTAACAACAGTGACGCTCTTGAAGGTGTCGAAAGTTTGAGCTACATCCGAGATGTAGAGCGGGGCTGGGCCGTTGAGCCTGCGGGACGCTTTCTTATTACCACCGGTGCTGGCGTAACCTGGACTCCTTCTGTGGAGCCCTACAGTCGTTGGCCTGCACCCTGGTATTACGTTGCCGTACTGTTCGCCCTGGCGGTAGCAGCGGCACCACTTAAAGCCGTGGCAATCAGTCTTCGCAATGGCCTGGGTATTGAAGAGCGTGGGCAAAGTGATCGCCCCGTCGAGACCCAGCTTGAAGACAAACTCGATTTTTGGCCGGTCAGCCAGGCGCTGTCGCGGTTCTTGCGCAATCGTCACACTCAGCCGCCACTGACCGTGGCAATCACCGGCGCCTGGGGCAGTGGCAAAAGTTCACTGATGAATTTGCTCAAGGCCGACCTCTCGCGCTCTGGTGTGCAGGCCGTGTGGTTTAACGCCTGGCACCACGAGAGTGAAGAGGAATACCTGTTACCCGCCTTGCTGCAAAATATTCGCCAGCAGGCAATTCCCCCTCTATTGTCGTTTAACGGTGGCCGCTTCTATGGTCTGCGTTTTCGTGCCCGACTACTTTGGCAGCGGCTTAAAGCGCGGCCTGTTTTTCTGGC
>QNFO01000272.1 GCA_003646355.1 Gammaproteobacteria bacterium | reverse complement strand
TCGCTATTATCTGCCGAACAAATCCAGCAAATAAAACACGTGTGTGATACGTGGGATACTGAAATATTGCTTGAATTAAGTGTTTGTTACTGCGAGCAACCGACCTATCCATCGCGCCCTGTAGTAACAGATACCTGCGCTGCAGTTTCCAAATGCGTTTATGGGCGTACCCGCGAAGGTTTTAAGTTTAGTGTAAGTCTCACTCCCAGTGAGCCGGATAAGCGTTGCAGTAATTGTTGTGAGGTTTGCGAAAATGAGTGTGTCGTACTTGCCTATATCAGCTGGGATCCTACTAAGCCTATAACTATAGAAAATATCGATTGGAGCCCCAGGCGTAGTGTCAGCCTCTATCAAGCTACAGTCATCACTGGTATTAGTTGGTTACAAGGTGCCACTTACACGCCGGATCAAGCTAAAAAAGTATTAGGTACTAAAGAGCAATCTGATGGCATAGAAGTGCGTTTTTCCAAGCCGGTTTATGCTGAGACATTACAACCGGGTGTGGTCGATCTGTGGCGTATTCAAGGTGGCGGCGGTTTAAGTGGTGTGATTTCCCATATTGAAGGCAGCTTTGTGAATAAGCCGGATACCGGTTTGATTGAGTTTTTTAAATATCGTGATGATAGTGGTGAAACCCTCAATGAGGGTGATCGAGTGCTCATTATCATTCGCGGTAATTTCATTCTTGATGAATGCTGTCAACCGATAGATGCCGAACATGTTGGCGGGCTGGTACCCCAAATTGAGGATTACCTAGACGACAAGATCAAACCAGACAATTTACCACCGAGGCCACCCTGTGTACAAGCACAACATCAACCCTGGACCTCAGGAAATGGTCGCCCTGGAGCTACCTTCGAAAGTTGGTTTTTCATTAAATAAAGTGATGGAGAGAAAGTCATGACTACGCAAACAACACCATACGCAAATGCAGGGTCGAAACAATCGGCTGTGGGTTGTGGCTGTGGTAATAAAAATTGTGGTGGCGATTGTCACTGTGGTTCAAGTAGCGATGCCAGCTGTGGATGCCAGGAAGGGCTGTTAGTGCAACCGCATTTTTTTGCTGGGCAATTATTAACAGACGATGATCTGCAAGCGTTAACCAATTATACGGTAACCAAACATCGCCTACACAACCGTTACGTGGTTGGTAGTGGTGTTAGTTGCGGTTTGGCCATCACTTGCCACCCCTGTGGTAATGGGAAAGTCATCGTGCAACCGGGATATGCAATCGACTGTTGCGGCAATGAAATTCATGTGCCTTGTCCCGTTGAACTGGATATCAATGCCATGGTGCGTGATCTGAACTTTAAACGTCTTGGGCATGATTGTGGTGATCCTTGTGCAGAGCCGATGAAAAACACCAATTCAGTTAAATCCAAAACTGAGCGGAAAAGAAACCAAGAGTGCGCTGACCTTGCTGATCGCTATTGTTTGTATCTGCGTTATTGTGAACAGCCGACTGACCCTATAACGCCTTATACTCAGGATGAAACCTGCGCTACAACCTGTCAGCCTAGTCGTATACGTGAGGGATTTAGTTTTGAACTTCGTTGTCCTGAAGAGGAAGACTGTCCGCCCAGTTTATTTGACCGTATTTGCTGCTGCATTGGTGATCTTGGTGAAGCGGAATTTCGAGCTCAAGAAATGGATCGAGTTAACAGGCACGTGCTGCAGGCTAAGACTGGGTTACAGGCTTTTAATCAGAACCAGTCGGTACAATTTACTGATGAAGATGTTGAACTTGTCAATAGCGTTCAAAAACAATTGGCAGAAGACGCATCTTTATTCCAGAATATTCAAAATGAGACGATAATTGTAGATGATGTTAATACTGGTGCTGTACCAGTGTTAACGGAGAAAGTGTTGCGCCGTTCTCTGGATAACATACAAACTCTTGGTAGCGTGATCGTCCGTTGGGATTTAACAAGCGAACAAGAAAAATTGATCTTGCTTAAAAAGCATGAGGGCCTTGGTAACGAGATTGAAGAAACTCGTACATCACTGTTGAATATTACACCGATAGTGGGTAAACAGGCACCGAAATTTTTGAAATCACCTATTGAGTTAGCCGCAGCAGATACAATTGTTAATATCACACAAGAGTTCATTAAAAGTGGTTTGTCGAATGATCAGCAACTGTCTATTCAAACAAGCCTATATGCACACAGCGTTGTCTCATCTACGGTATTTAACAACGAGATAAATGATTTCTTGATGAACTTTAAAAACTGGTTATTGCGTAAAATGCTGAAATGTCCACCGACTACGGAATGTTGTTTGGTGGAAGAAGTAGAATGCTTGGTAATCCCCACGGGAGATCAGTTTAGTGCAGTTACCATTGCAGCTACCGATACTTTAGTGCGAGCTTTTATTCGTTATCTGATAGATTGTATCTGTTCTGCATTAATACCACCTTGCCCGACTTGTGAAGACCCGGCCGTCAAACTGGCCTGCTTGGAAATCAAGGATTGCAAAATTGACAATATCTGCAATTTGGAGCGAACCTTTTTATTGACCGAACACAATTTACGTTACTGGCTTCCTTTCCTTCACGGATTTGGCGAAATTTTGGAAAAAATTTGCTGTGAATTTTCGAAAAAATTTGATAAGCCTATTCTAGACTTTCAGGTCGACGATAAAGCTAGTTTGAGAGTTAACCCTAATCCACTTTTTTTTGTTTCGGGACAGCAGATATCTAAATTTATGGCTGCACAGTCGGTTTTCCCCAATATTCTTCGTCTGACTGGATTGCCTGCTGATAGCGTAAGCCCCGTCATTAACTTTAGCAACAGTATAGGCAATATAGCTGTAAGTCAGCGGCAATTTACTGGCCAATTTGAGCAACAGGATAAATTAAGAGCTGTAGCTGATACAGGCAATATGACATTAGCCAGAATTCTTGAACAACCACAAGCAAAAGCAGCAATCCAAATGGCGGCTGAAAAGCACCTTAGTACTATTGAAAAGCAATTGGAATCGGTGACTGCTGAAAGTCTAAAATTGGTTGAAGAAATTCAAGAGCGCAGCAGTGCTCGCATACGAGACTTAGAAGAAGATGTGAGTAAACGGGTGACGACCAGTCGCTTGGCGTCCACTAAAGTAATAAAGGATTTACAGAATTCACTGGATGAGCAGATGGAAGTCAATGAAACCCTGGTTACTCGTTTGGATAAACTTGAAAAGGACGCTAAAAAATGAATACACAAATCTTACGTCCAATATTCAGTGAGAATCAAATTCTCAGTGCAGCGGACGTTAACAGTATTGTTAACCATGCCAGAGATGCAAGTGCCCGGCACAATCGTTATTTGCATAGCTGGGGAG
>QNFO01000271.1 GCA_003646355.1 Gammaproteobacteria bacterium | reverse complement strand
TCCTGATATTCAACACCCGCTGGCTCGCTGCTCAAATCACCCCAGTGATCAAATAATTCGCGTAGCTCAGGTAGCTCCATCTCACCACCGAGCACCAGTTTCTCAGACCACTCGCGGTATAAACCCACTATCGATTCTGCTTCTTTACTCGCCATTTCCTAACTCCATGTAGTTCGACTTTATTATTAGTCGTTAGATTTCAAATAGAATTGTGTCGTTCATTATCGTTCACACGGTATCTTCTGTTGTCAGCTTAGCCGCTTGTCTAATCTCAATTCAGCTCGACATTCTGCCTTAGCACCGCGAGGAGGTAAACCGGCACAGGCGCTTATCTGGGCTAATTCTATTTAATCATCCGCCAGACCGTAGTTTTTTATTTTCCGATACAGGGTACTGCGAGAAATACCCAGATTTCGCGCCACTTTCGAGCGATTACCCTTATGTAAAATCAATTCTTTACGAATCGCCTCGCACTCCAGTCCATCCAGTGTATCGGCAGCGGGTAGCGAAGTACTCACTGCGCCTACCGACAGAGCGTTCAGCCCCGCCGTCGTCAAATCAGCGGGCAGTTCATCGCAACTCAAGACCTGAGCATCACTCATCACAAACATACTTTCGAGCACGGCCCGCAACTCACGGACATTGCCCGGCCAGGGATACAGGCATAGGGCGTCAAGTAATAAGGGGTCGAGCTGTCGTAGCTCGGTGCTATACGTTTGGGCAAATTGCTGGAGGAATAAATTACTTAGCAGCGCAATATCATCCGGGCGTTCGCGCAGGGGCATAATATCGAGGGACATGACTTTGAGCCGGTAATACAGGTCTTCGCGAAAGCTGCCCTCCTCGACTGCCGCAGCGAGACTGCGATTGGTCGCGGCAATAATCCTCACCTCAACCTTGCGCTCTTTACTACTACCCAACCTTGTCACGACGCCATCCTGTAAAACCCGTAGCAGAGCGACCTGCACATCGAGTGACAACTCACCAATTTCATCAAGAAATAAGGTGCCGCCATGAGCCTCTTCAAACTTGCCCAACCGTCCCTCTGGGGCTGCGCCGGCAAAGGCACGGGGTTCGTAACCCAGCAGCTCACTCACCGCCAGCTCACGGGTTAGAGCACCGCAATTCACCGCGATAAAGGGAGAGCCCTCGCCATTACCCGCAACATGCACGGCGCGAGCAAATAAGTCTTTACCAGAGCCCGTTTCGCCCTTTATTAACAAGGGCGCCGGGGATGGCGCGAGGCGCAGGGCGCGCTTTTTTAGGGCTTGCATACCCGAGCTCTGGCCAATAATGGCATCGATAGCGCAACCCGCTGTGGTCGCCTCCGGGGCTACCAGGCTGGGCCTTACGGCAGCCTGGCGTGGCCGGATAACCAGAATTCCACCTTCGGTACGGCCGTCACGGTTGTAGGCCTCGTAGGCCACCGGCACGATAGCCTGGGGCAGTAGCTCCTCCCAGTCGGTCACCGCACCCAGACTCTCGGGCTGTAGTAGGCGATAGTTTTTCTCCAGCTTCTCGTCAACGCCCTCACTGGCAAACAGACTTTTAGCCTTTTCATTGGCTGTCACCACTCGGCCCTTGCGATCGAGTAAAACCACGCCATCCTGACGCCAGCGACCGACACTGCCGGCAAACCAGTCGACCAGCGCAACATTGCGCGCCAGCTCTCGTGAGTGCAGAGTCTGTTCAATCTGCCGCGCCGCTGTCATTGCCAATGCCAAACTCTGAGCGCTGTAGGCATGGTTGAGGGTGGTGACGTCGATAACACCCAGCAAGTCGCCATCAATCACATCGATAATAGGTGCCGCCGAACAACTCCAAATCTTAACCGTCTCACAGAAATGCTCAACGCTATGCACTTCGACCGGCTGCTTTAAAGCCACCGCGGTGCCCACGGCATTGGTGCCGGTGCAACTCTCGCTCCAGTCATAACCCGGCGCTATACGCTGCCCGGCTAGGCCCTCGCACAACTGAGGATCGCCACAAACGTCGAGCAGTACACCATTACTTTCGGCCACCGTGAGAAAGCTTTCGCTGTCGGACAAAATATCGGAGAGCATTCGCCAGGTATTGTGGGAGGCGAGTAAGAGCTCCTCGTTTTCCTGCTTCAGCAGGTCGAGCTGAGACCCCGAGGCAACCAGCGGCGGATAGTGCTGAGTAAACTCAACACCCCGGTTGCGACAGCGCTGCCAGGAATCATGGATAACATCCCTGACCTGCCCCGGCCGGCATTCACCTTTATTGACAAAGTCTGTCCAGGCGATATCGACCTGCTTGCGAAAACTGGCCTCCGACTCTATCGGCATACGGCCCAGATGTTGAATTTGCATAATTGACCTCAAACCTGTTGACCTTAAAGAAAAGTGGCGTCGACGCGATTCCCTGTAGCATATCTAAGCTGCCATACAAGCACACGCGCAGGCTAAACACCCCGCCCGACACAAAGAAAGCGCCCTACCCCGCGACTATAGCCTGGTCGTAAAGACTGCCGATTTCAGCACTGCTCAAGCCCAGTTCGTCAGCCAGTATCTCTTCAGTGTGCTGACCCAGTGCCGGTGCTGGCTGGGCATTTTGACGCTCAAAGGCACTAAACTGTAGAGGGCTTGATGGCGATAAATAGGTACCAATATCGGGCTGTTCAACATCCGTAAACATCGGATTATCAAGCGAGCACTCGGGGTCACTATCGACCAATTGTTTTAGGGTTTGGTATTTACCCCAACACACTTTTTGCTCATCGAGCAGAGCGGTCGCCTGAGCATAGGTGTGGTTCGCAAACCAGGGCTCGAACAAAGCCGTAAGCTCAACCCGCGCGGCAAAGCGATCGCCCTCCTGGCGCAAGTTTAAACCCAAACGCTCGCCCAGCTGATCAATTGCATCGCTCAAGCCTGTGGCCTTACAAATACCCTTCCACTGATTACCCGTCAGGCCGACAATCATTACCCGGCGTTGATCGGCGGTCAGAAAATCTTTGCCGTAGGCGCCAAACAAATAGTTACCACAGGGCTGACGGTCTTCGGCGTTAATTTGCGCCTCAGCGATAAAACCCAGATTGCCCATGGTGGCCAGCGCCACATCGGCCAGTGCCAGTTTAATGAGCTGTCCCTCGCCACTAATACGGCGGTGGCGCTCTGCGGCTAACATGCCCAGAGCCAATGTCTGACCGGTAATCACATCCCAGGCGGCGAGCACATGATTGACCGGGTCGGTATTTTCGCCGGTCATCGTCGGCAAGCCCATGGCACAGTTGACGGTGTAGTCCACCGCCGAGCCACCGTGGCGATCGCCACTGAGATTCATGTAAATCAAATCGTCGCGATGCTCGCG
>QNFO01000270.1 GCA_003646355.1 Gammaproteobacteria bacterium | reverse complement strand
TCTGGAGCGCAGCCTGGCGATCAACCCTAATAACAGTAACGTTCAAATTTCTTACGGCGCTGCGCTTTGGGTTGCTGGCAAGCCAGAAGCTGGTATAGCGCAACTGGAACTTTTTATAAGCCGCGCCCGCAAAGATCCTTTTCTCGGCCTGGGTTACCTGGACCTCTCACTGTGTTATCTGGTACTCGGTAATTTTGAAAAGGCGCGACAAGCTTCGCTGAACGTTATTAAGCATTCGCCTGGCTTTACCTGGGGCTATTTAACGCTAGCGATGTCATTAGCGGCTATGGGCCAGGATGCCGAAGCACAAGTGCAAATACAAAAAGTGCACGAACTGGAGGCTGATTTTACCCGCCAGCATGTGGAAGACTTTCTGACTCATTCGCTTTTGATACCGGAGCAAGCGGAAAAGATGATTGCGCAGGTGCGTCAGGCCTGGCCAGATAAACATGACTGATCTATTTAACTGGTTGGCCAACCATGAGTCAGGCCTAAGCGCTATCGCCGCGATGATGGCAATTGTTGCCGGTGTAGTTGTCGTATTGTCGCCGCTGGGTGCAGGGATACGCGGCTTTTTCTCCGGGGATAACAAGGCAGGAAGCGGCCAATCACAGCCCGAGCAGGAGCTGGCATCAACCAAGGCCCAAATCATCGAAATAAACACCCCGCCCCCGCTGATCACCGACAAACCCTCCATCGCTGTATTACCCTTCGTCAATATGTCCGATGATAAAAGCCAGGAGTATTTCGCCGATGGCATGACCGAGGATATTATTACCGGCCTATCCTGCGACAGCCGCCTGTTTGTTATTGCCCGCAACTCTACCTTTGCCTACAAAGGTCAAAGCCCGGATATCCGCACGGTAGGTAAAGAGCTGGGCGTGCGCTACGTATTGGAAGGCAGTATTCGACCCATTAATGATCGACTGCGGATCACCACACAATTGATCGAGACGGAAACAGGCACCCACGTCTGGGCCGAGAAAATCGACCGTCCCGCCGCCGAAATATTCGACATTATGGATGACGTGGTAGACGGTATTGTTATAGCCCTGTGCTCAAATATCAGAGTCGCTGAAAGCGACCGTGCCGGGCGGCAAAGACCAGAAGAATTAAATGCCTGGGCTCTGTGCGTACGGGCGGAGATTTTGTTTATTTCTCAGCCCGACTCCGAAGCAGTTTCACGAGCAATAGATCTAGCACAACGGGCGACTGAGATTGAACCGGGTTATGCCGCTAGTTGGGCGCTTCTCGCTATGCTGACAAGCGTTCGGGTGACAAATGGACTTAGTGGCAACCTGGCAGAAGACTCCGAGCAAGCCCTGTCCCTGGCTGGCAAAGCGCTAAAGCTGGCACCGAATGATCCCCACGTATTGAGCTGTTGTGGCTTTGCTGCTACCTGGGCCGGTCAGGCCGCTCAGGCTATTGGTTATCTGGAACGTAGCCTTACAATTAACCCCAACAACAGTTTCGCGCGGCTATATTACGGTGCCGCGCTTTATTGCGATACCCGATTAGAAGATTGCCTGGAGCAGTTGCAGCTATTTATTCAGCGCTCCCCGCGAGACCTATACATTGGTGTGGCCATCTTTCACCTTGCTCTTTGTTACGTGTCGCTCAAAGACTATGAACAAGCTGAACACGAGGCACGAGTTGCCATTAAACACACACCTGGCTTCGGGTGGAATTACATAACATTAGCCATGGCTCTAAGTGGTTTAGGGCGAGATAGTGAGGCGCAGGCACAGATTCAGCAATTCAATAAACTTGAATCCGTTTTAACTCGCCAGCGCATCGAAGATATATTTCATCTCTGGATTGAAGAGCCTAAACATGTCGAGCAATTGATATCGCTGCTTAGACAAGCCTGGGCAGACTCTTAGCTTAAATCATTTAATATGGCCGATTTTTTAACTGGCTGACTAGCCCTGAATCAGAATTCCTTCTCAACCACCCAACGTCAGCTTACCTTGTGTTGCGACGGTTGATTGTGCTGGCTTATCGTCTCCCCCATGGCCTCCCCAGTTGTCCCTGGCCCAGCCCCACGGAACCCGCTTAACTACACCTCACTTAACGCCTGAGCCTGGACCAACCCCGTTGTTTGTATTAAAGCACCCAGCAGTGGGCTAAAATCGACCCCGACAGGAATAAGCAAATAAAAATATATTCAGGGAGGGATCTTGGTGTCCGCACTTCTAAACTGGCTGGCTAGTCACGAATCATCCTTAAGCGCAATTGCCGCGCTAATCGCCATTATCGCGGGTGTGGCGGTTGCCTTTAGGCTGATCTGGACGCGTATGCCTTCCCAGGTAATGAGCCAGGTAAAACGACCGGCGTTTTTATCAGACTGGCGTAATGTCGGCTTGCTTGGTCTGACTGCGCTGGCTTTATTACTGATGACCATCCTCGCCCTGGGCCCCGATAGCTCTGAACAAAACGAGGACGGCAATCTTGCTGGCGGAGGCAAACCCTCAGTTGCCGTACTGCCCCTGAACAATATATCCGGTGACCCCGAACAGAGCTACCTGGCCGATGGCATCGCCGAGGATATCATCACCCTGCTCTCCCGCAATCCACGGTTTTTTGTGATTGCCCGCAATTCTTCATTTACCTACAAAGGCAAAGCCGTTGATATCCGCCAGGTGGGTGAAGAACTGGGCGCGCGCTATGTAGTGGAAGGCAGTGTGCGCAAAACCGGCGAACAGTTAAGGGTCACCGTGCAATTAATTGATACAACCACCGGCCAGCATATATGGGCTGAACAATACGACCGCCCCTTTGCGAAGATATTCGAGTTGCAGGATGAAATCACCAATGGCATCGCGGTTGCCCTGGGCGACCAGATCTTCACCGCCGAAATCGCCCGCGCGAGTGGCACATCCACTGACAATCTCGATGCCTGGGGTCTGGTGACGAGAGCTCGCGGTAGCCTGATGAACTACAACAGCGACTCGACCATGGAGTCAGAGCAATTACTACGTGAAGCGCTAGCTGCAGATCCTGATTACGCTCTTGCCCAGGCCGAACTCGCCCACATATTGTGTCTCCGCGCTGCCAGTCGATTTAGCAAGCATCCCGCCGAGGATATTGCCGAGGCCTACACACTGACTAAAGCCGCCATGGCCAGGGCACCAAATGATCCGCTCGTGCTCCACGATATCGGGTTTTGCTATTCCATGACAGGGCGTCGGGAGGAAGGCATTCGGCTGCTCGAAAAAGCCATTGTTAAACAGCCCAACAATGCACTTGGACTAAGCGTACTTGGCAGTGCCTTACTCCGCGATGACCAGGCTGAACGAGCTTTACCCTATCTTGAGAGCGCCTTACAGTTAT
>QNFO01000269.1 GCA_003646355.1 Gammaproteobacteria bacterium | reverse complement strand
GCTGTCGCACTATTCGCCAAAGGCTTTCACGCTTGTGCTCACGCACCTCTTCACTCGACTGAGGGATCAATAAACCACTGATAAAAATACAGGCCAACAGACCAATACCCACCCAGGGGAAAAGCTCAATACTGAGGTGTTCAAAATAATAGCCGCCACCGAGTACGGCGAGAATAAAACCAACCGAACCCCATACCCGCACCAGGCTATAGCGTTCGGGTTTATCTTTTAAAAAGCCCAGGGTAATCACTTCGTACTGGGGCAGAATGGCATTCCAGAAAAAGCTATAACCGCCGATGACGATGGCCAGCCAGTAAAAACTCTGGTTGATGGTAATACCTAAAAAACACAATAAACCGAGAAAGGAGCCGAGGCGAAGAATCGCTAAACGGCGGCCGGTAACATCACCCAACCAGGCCCAAAGATTGGGCGCGATCAACTTGGTGATCATCGGCACGGCTAATAGCAGGCCTATGCGCTCAGGGGTAAAACCCAGGTGCTGTAAATACAGCGGCCAATAGGGGTACATTCCACCCAGCAGGGCAAAATAGAAAAAATAAAATCCCGAAAGCCGCCAGTACGGTAGTGCTAGATTATTTTGCTCTGGCGACGATTCTGGCGAACCTTTGGCTAGCGGCAATTATTCAAAAACCCCTGAATCAACTTCAGGCGGCAAGGGCTTGAGCTGGCTATCGACATCCTGATTTTGCCCACGATGGCGCAGTGCATGATCCATCAATACAAGGGCCAACATAGCTTCGGCAATAGGCGTAGCGCGAATGCCAACGCAGGGGTCGTGGCGTCCGGTGGTTGAAACCTCAACCGACTCGCCGCGCACATTCACCGACTGCCCCGGCAAACGAATGCTGGAGGTTGGCTTTAAGGCGAGGTGAGCAACAATACGCTGGCCAGTGGCGATGCCACCAACGATGCCACCCGCATGATTCGACAAAAAGCCCTGGGGGCTCATTTCATCGCGATGCTCAGTGCCTTTTTGCTCGACGCTAGCAAAGCCGTCACCAATCTCCACACCTTTCACCGCATTAATACCCATTAGGGCACCGGCAATATCGGCATCGAGTCGGTCAAATACTGGCTCACCCAAACCCGGTGCCACGCCCTCTGCCACTACGGTGAGTTTGGCGCCGATGGAATTACCCTCTTTTGAAAGTGCCTGCATATAAGTGGCCATTTCATCGACCTTGTCGGCATCGGGGCAGAAGAAAGGATTATTGTCGATTTCATCCCAGTCAACTTTATCAATGGTAATAGGGCCAAGCTGGCTTAAATAACCGCGTACGCTAATACCCAGAGTTTCAGCTAAATATTTTTTGGCGATGCCACCGGCGGCAACACGCATGGCTGTTTCGCGGGCCGATGAGCGCCCGCCGCCACGGTAGTCGCGCACGCCGTACTTTTGGAAATAGCTGTAGTCGGCATGAGCCGGGCGGAACATGTCTTTAATGTCGCCGTAATCTTTTGAGCGCTGGTCGGTGTTTTCAATAAGCAGACCAATAGAGGTGCCCGTGGTCTTACCCTCAAAAACACCGGATAGTATGCGTACCTGATCTGCCTCTTGGCGCTGAGTGGTGTAGCGCGACTGGCCCGGTTTGCGCCGGTCGAGATCGACCTGTAAATCGGCTTCACAAATCGACAAACCCGGAGGGCAGCCATCAATAATGCAACCCAGAGCAGGCCCGTGACTCTCGCCAAAGGTAGTAACGGTAAACAGTTTTCCAAAGGTATTGCCCGGCAAGGGTGACTCCAAATTGTTGAGTGCGTGAAAATTGCGTGGCTATTATAAACCCAGCGTCTACAAAAATGGGGCTTAGCGCTTAGGCAAAATCCGGCGCATGGGCAAGTAGCTCTGCCTGCGTCAGTACGAAAACACCGTAGCCGCCGCGCTCAAACTCCAGCCAGGTAAAGGGCACATCGGGGAAGGCCGCTTCCAAATGCACGGCACTGTTACCCACTTCAACTACTAATATGCCTGATTCATTGAGATGCTCAGCCGCTTCACGCAAGAGTCGCCGGGTAAAGTCGAGGCCATCATCCCCCGACTCAAGGGCCAGTGCCGGTTCGCGATGATACTCGGGGGGCATTGCTCCGTAGTCCGGCGCATCGACATAGGGCGGATTGGAGACGATAAGATCAAAGCGCTGATCAATACCGGCAAACAGATCGGATTCAACAGCACTCACTCGTGAGCTCAACTCATGCTGCACAATATTCTCACCGGCAACCACCAGGGCATCGGCAGAAATATCACTGAGCACCACAGCGGCTGCCGGAAAAGCGTAGGCACAGCCAATGCCGATACAGCCGCCGCCGGTACAGAGGTCAAGAATCGCCGTGGGCTCATCGGCCAGCCAGGGCGAAAAACCGGCTTCTATCAACTCGGCGATGGGCGAGCGCGGGATCAGTACTCTCTCATCAACCTTGAACTTAAGCCCGGCAAACCAGGCCTCCCCGATTAAATAAGGTACCGGTATACGGCCCTCAATACGGCGAATAAACAGCGTCAATATCGCCCGGCCTTCACCCGGCGTCAGGCGCGCATCGAGTATTTGTTCACGCCCCTCCTGCCCTAAATGCAGAGCGTGTAGCACCAGCGCCAGGGCATCATCCCAGGCATTATCGCTGCCGTGGCCAAAATACAACTCGGCCTCGTTAAAGCGGCTGGCGCCAAAACGAATGTAATCACGTACGTTGCGCAGGTGGTCGATAAGTTCTGGGGTGATTTTCGCCGCCGTATTCGCTGTCATATCTGATGCTGCTTTCAAGTTGTGGATTCGCCTTAATAATCGATGGCAACAACCATCGTTGTAATTTCTCAGAGGCCGCCATTATAATCACCTCTACAACAAAAGATCAGGGAGTCTCTGATCAAGTCGTAGGCTTGCATTCTACGATTCAAAATGCTCACCTTCTTCGTTACAAACCTTCGTAATAGCTCACTATTACGTGCGGCTTGCGCCTCGAATGTAAACACTTTGAATCAAAGCCTGCGTTGCCTAGACTTAATCAAAGACTCCTTTCGCTGGACTGAATAGCCCCTTATTTAATGGCACTTTTATTTATGCGTGCTTTTGAGCACCATAGAATAATCGCAAAGGGTGGCCAGCTAATTATAACGAAGAATTTTACTCTTGAGATCGGACAGAATTATGGAAGAGCAATACGCGAAAATTATTGAGGCCATTGGTGAAGACCTGAGCCGACCCGGCCTGGTTGACACGCCCAAGCGCGCCGCAAAAGCCTTTAAATTTCTCACCTCGGGTTACCACCTCGACCTCGATGAGGTGGTCAACGACGCCCTCTTCCCCAGCGATTCCAG
>QNFO01000268.1 GCA_003646355.1 Gammaproteobacteria bacterium | reverse complement strand
GAAAACGCACTAACAAAAAAGCCCCGTGACAACGCTGTCACGGGGCTTTTTTGTTGCCAGGCATATCCAGCTTTAGAATGCCTGACTCTAGAAATACAGCCTTAAATAACGCCTTTCTTCACCAAATAATTAATCAACTGTTCGGCACAGGTAGCGACATCATTATTGCCCGTATCAATTAACACGCTCGGGTTTTCAGGTGCCTCGTAGGCTGAATCGATACCGGTAAAATTGGGGATCTCACCCGCTCGCGCCTTTTTATACAGGCCCTTGGGGTCGCGCTCTTCACAGACATCCAGAGATGCCGAAACGTGGACTTCGATAAACTCATCATCTTCCACCAAATTACGCGCCAGCTCTCGCTCGGTGCGGAAGGGGGAAATAAAAGCCGTCATCACGATCAAACCCGCGTCGACAAACAACTTGGCAGTCTCGCCAATGCGGCGAATGTTCTCTACCCGCGCCTCATCACTAAAGCCCAGATCACTGTTTAAACCCTGGCGCACGTTGTCGCCATCGAGTAAATAGCAATGATGACCACGCTCGAACAAGGCACGCTCCAGCGCATTGGCCAGTGTCGATTTGCCTGAACCGCTGAGACCCGTAAACCAGATCACACAAGGTTTCTGCTGCTTTTGTTCCGCTCGCTCTGTTTTACTGACAATGGTTTCGTGCCAGGTTAAGTTGGTGCTCACTAATAGATTCCCTCTTGTTTAATAATCACACTCAAAAAAAATTAAAACGGAATGTCGTCATCGAAGTTATCGAAACCCGCCGGTGCATTTTGTGCCGGTGCCGCCTGAGCAGGCGCTTGCTGGGCGGGTGCTTGTTGAGCACGCTGGGGCTGAGCCGCTGGTGCGCCACCCTGTTGAGCATAGCCTTGTCCGCCGCCCTGGCCGCCACCCATGCCTTCACCGCCGCCACGGCTATCTAACATCTGCATTTCATTAGCCACAATTTCAGTGGTGTAACGATCGGCACCGGTGCTTTTATCCTGCCATTTGCGAGTGCGAAGCGAGCCTTCAATGTAAACCTTGCTGCCCTTTTTCAGGTATTCACCGGCAATTTCTGCCAGGCGATTAAAGAAAACCACCCGGTGCCATTCAGTGCGTTCCTGAGGCTGACCGGTTTGCTTGTCTTTCCAGGTTTCACTGGTGGCAATAGTCAGGTTAGTCACCGCTCCGCCCGAAGGCATGAAGCGCGTGTCCGGATCCTGCCCAAGGTTGCCAATCAAAATAACTTTGTTTATGCCTCTGGCCATATTTGCCTCCTACTTATTACTCATCTGATTAATTACAGTGACTCACGCGCTGAAGTTTAACCCTTCAGCAGGGATAAATACCATCGACGGATAAACACAGCCCGCCCAAACTACGCTGCCGTCGAGCGAGCCAACAAAGCATCCATCCGTTCTTGCTCAAAATGCGCATCATCGACCTTTACATAAGCCATGTTTTGACCGGGGATAATCACCACATCAACCACACCGGCAACCTCTGTCATCAAGCCCTTCGCGTCAAGTTGGCCCTGTTCCGCCAAACTCACCTCAACACTGCGCAAATAGCGCGGTGGCTGCATGGTGATGGCAAAACCCAACCACACCAAGGCAGCGACCAGCGAGGCCCAGAAAACCGCGCCAAGGCCAAATTGCTGGGCGACGATACCACCCACAACGCCGCCACAAAAGGTGCCGAGAAACTGGCTGGTCGAATAAACCCCCAGTGCCGTGCCCTTGATACCCGCCGGGCTCAGCTTGCTGACCAGTGAAGGTAGAGAGGCCTCGAGCAGATTAAAGGCCATAAAGAACACCAGCAGGCCAGCAACCATAATATTAAATGTCGACCCGGCAGTGGCCATCAACAACTCAGCCACAGCCAGCAGCGCAACGGCGATAATAAACACCGGCTTCATTTTGCGCTTCGACTCGCCATACCAGATAAACGGCACCATCAGCACAAAGCCGCCACCCATTGTGCCCAAATACAGCAGCCAGTGCCGGTCACGGGCAAAATCAAAGGTCTGCTCTAGCATCAAAGGCAGCGCCACCCAGGTTGCCATTTGCGCGAAATGCAGGGCGAAAATACCGATATTCAAGCGCCGCAACTCGCCGTCGCGCAACACTCGACCCAGCATTGATGGCAAGGGAAGCACCTCGTGACCACCGTGGCGCGCCACCGGGCTAGGCACGGCAAAAGCCACCACCAAAATACCCACAGCCGCCAGTGCAGAGGTCACCCAAAACACCCCAGACAAACCCCAGTGACTAGCAATAATAGGGCCGACCACCATCGCCACGCCAAAAGACAGGCCGATGCTGCCGCCAATAGAGGCCATCGCCCGCGTGCGGTTCTGCTCTTTGGTGAGGTCCGACAACAGCGCCATCACCACACTGGCCACCGCACCGGCACCCTGAAGGGCGCGCGCGATGATAAGCCCGGCCATGGAATCTGCCATCGCCGCCAGTATGCTGCCCGCCAAAAACAGCAACATGCCCGCGAAGATCAGCGGCTTGCGACCGATGCGATCAGACAACAGACCAAAGGGGATTTGCAGCAGACCCTGGCTCAGGCCATAAATACCTAAACCAACACCCACCAGCAGTGCCGAGCTGCCCGGATAACCCTCTGCGTACAAGGCAAAAACCGGCAACACCATAAATAAACCGAGCATGCGGCTGGCGTAAAGAAAGGCCAAAGCCAGCAGCGCACGGACTTCAAAAGAATTCATTGGATTAACTACTATTGCTAAACGAGGATTGACTGACGACGCCCAGAGAGCATCACACAATTATCGCGAAAGGCGTCATTGTACAGAAGCGCCCCAGCGATGCGCAGTGCTAAATTGTACTAGCGAATAGCCACCGGGGAATAGACAAATAAGCCACAGGCAAGTACGGACAAGCTACTTTTCCTCTACCCGTCCGTACTGATCATCGAAACGCACGATATCGTCCTCGCCGAGGTAATCACCGGTTTGCACTTCGATAATTTCAAGAGGAATAACACCCGGGTTTTCGAGGCGATGTTTCATGCCGATGGGAATATAAATTGACTCATTGACCGATAAAATCACCTCTTCATCACCACGCGTCACCAGCCCTGTGCCCTGCACCACCACCCAGTGCTCGGCGCGATGATAGTGTTTTTGCAGCGACAAGCGCGCACCCGGATTAACCACAATGCGCTTGGTTTGATAGCGCCCATTGGCAGCAATTGAGTCGTACATGCCCCAGGGGCGGTACACTTTGCGGTGGGACTCACGCTCACTTCTACCCTGTGCTTTGAGTTGATTGACCACCGCCTTCACATCTTGCACCCGGCTTTTATCGGCCACCAACACGGCG
>QNFO01000267.1 GCA_003646355.1 Gammaproteobacteria bacterium | reverse complement strand
TCGATTTTATGGAAGTGGCCCCTGAAAACTGGATAAATGTAGGGGGGCGTTTCGGCCGCCAGTTGCGGGAATACACCGAACGCTACCCCTTGTTATGCCACGGTTTGTCCCTGTCTATAGCCGGCCCCGCCAAGCTCGATTGGGAGCTGTTAAAAAACATTAAGCAGTTTATGCGCGACCATCAGGTGCGCTGTTATTCTGAACATCTCAGTTATTGTAGTGATGATGGTCATCTCTATGATCTCTTGCCCATTCCTTTTACGGGTGATGCAGTAAGGTTTGTCGCCAATAGAATTCGCCAGGTACAGGACTTTTTAGAACAGCCCATGGCGATTGAAAATATTTCCTATTATGCGGCGCCGCAACAAGAATTAAGTGAAATTGATTTTATTTGCGCGGTGCTAGAAGAGGCCGACTGTAATTTACTACTCGATGTGAATAATATTTACGTCAATAGTGTTAATCACGGTTACGATGCGGAAATTTTTCTCGCCGCATTACCGGGTGACAGAATTGCCTACGGCCATATTGCCGGTCACTTTGTCGAGGCCGAAGATTTACTGATCGATACCCATGGTGCGGATGTGATTGATCCCGTTTGGGGCTTATTGGATAGCGCCTATCAACACTTTGGTGTTTTCCCTACATTGCTTGAGCGGGACTTTAATCTACCGCCGATCAATGAATTACTTGCCGAAGTAAATACAATAAAAACACGACAAAAATCTGCTGAAAACTCATCGCCTTTCAAGACCGATAGTGATCAGTGTGAACTGCAAGCTTAGCGCTTTATTACGATGAGCAATGTGAATGTTAGGGATGAAAAGGGTGTAGAGCAGTCCTTTCAAGCGGGTCAGTTGGCCTTTGCAGCCCATCTGCGAGACCCAGCAGTAAACCCGGCACCGGCGGATATTGAAGACCGCCGTGTGGCCATTTATCGCGACCTTATCTACAACAATATTGAGTCCTTTTTAAGCGGTGGCTTTCCGGTATTGCGTAGTTTAATGAGCGGCGATAACTGGCATCTCTTAGTGCGGGGTTTTGTTAGAGATCACCGTTGTCATACGCCTTATTTTCTTGAGATCAGCCAGGAATTCCTGCTTTATCTGCGTGAAGGTAAAGCCTGTATCCCGGATGAACTACCTTTTATTCTCGAGCTGGCGCACTATGAATGGGTTGAGCTGGCTCTCGATGTTTCGCCCGAAATACTGCCAGAACAAGAGAACGACTCCGCCCAAGGCATGGCACTACTCGATACCAGTCTGCAAATTTCACCCCTGGCCTGGCGTTTGAATTACAACTACCCGGTGCATAAAATCAGTCTTGATTATCAGCCCCTGGAGGCACCAGCGCAGCCAACGTCACTGGTGGTTTATCGCGGCCCCGATGAGAAAATACACTTCTTTGAAAGTAATGCGGTCACCATGCGCTTGCTGCAATTACTTGAAGGTGGCCAGCTAAATGCTCGCCAGGCTCTCGAGCAAATTGCCCTTGAATTGAAGCACCCAGAGCCTGAAACACTGGTCTCTATGGGTGAAACTATCATTCAACAGTTGCTGGACCTCTCTATTCTCTACAAAGCTTAAGTGCACCTGTCACTAAACTGTCATAAAAAAGTAAGCCTCCTGTCATATTAAGTTTCCACAATACGCCCCGTTCAAAGCAGAAGTTTAAGACTTCTATTACTAGCGTAATTGTCCAACTTAAGAGGGGACTATGATGAGAAAAACCACTTTGGCCGTAGCTGTTGCATCGGCGCTGGTACTTCCTGTTTCTGCCTACGCAGTCGGCCCGATCGACGGTAGTATTTATGGCAAGGTAAATATCAGTGTTGTTAACGATGACAATGGTACTGATGACCAAATGGAATTGAACAGCAATGCCTCGCGCATTGGTGTTAAGGGTAAAGCTAAATTGACGGATACGCTTTATGTTATCTATAAAGCTGAATACGAGTCATTTTGGGACGATGGTGAAAAGGATGATGGCGATACCTTTTCTCAGCGCAATATCATCGGTGGTTTGAAAGGCGATTTCGGTACTGTCTGGGGCGGTAAGCACGATACCCCCACTAAGATGGCACAAAAGAAAATTGACCTGTTTAACGACCTTGAAGGTGATCTTAAGCACGTGATGGCCGGTGAGACCCGCGCCTCCAATATCGTCAACTACACCACGCCTAACTTCAGTGGTTTTTCTGCATCTGTCGCGACTATCTTCGGTGAAGACCGTGATGACAATGATAAAGATGGCTTCTTCGATAGCTATTCAGCAGTTGCCCAATATGAAGTTGATGGCCTCTATGTCGCCCTGGCTCTTGATGAAAATGTTAAGTCGGGTAGTAAGTCTCAGGGCATGGGCAAGGATTACGTCAACATTATGCGTGTTGTCGGTCAATTCCCCATCGGCCCCGTTACTTTGGGTGCTATGTGGCAGAATGCCGAAGAAGGTGATAGTGCAGCGACCGGTGTAAAGCTGGATGAAGACAGCTGGCATGTTAGTGCCAAGTGGAAAGTGGGTAACGGCTACACGTTGAAAGCTCAATACACTGAGTCCGATGATGATGAGTCAGGTAACGATGCCGATATGATGTCTTTCGGTGTTGATAAGAAGCTGGGTAAGAAAACGAAGCTCTTTGCTTTTTATACGACTCTGGATCAAAGCACCGCCTCAGATGATTCTGACTGGATTGGTGTCGGTCTTGAGCACAAGTTCTAAGCTGCCTACCTAAACATGTAGCACCCTTAGGTGTTCTGCTTAACAGCCGGGGATTACAGAATCTCCGGCTGTTTTAGTTGTCGCATTATGTTGTTATTCGATAGAGGTTTTACATACATGAGAGTTTTTTTAGTTACTTCCCTGCTGTGTTGTGTTTTGTATCCCATAAGTCTATTGGCTGGGACTGAGGAAAAGAGTGCCCCTGCTCAAGACTTTCATTGTGAAGAAAGTGTCGACGCAGCTGATGATATGAACTTTGTCGATAACATTATTGAATGTAACGAAGAAGCCGTCATTATTTACGATAAGCAATCTCACAAAAAATTCCTGACACGTAAGGCTCTTCCTCTCAAAACCTACGAAAATCAACAGCGGGATGGGGCGAGTGCAAAAGTCGTAGAAGAGCCTGTGCACTTGCAAGGTACTACTTTTATCATTCGTGCCGCTTATGAGCTCAATGCGCCACAAAAAGCATTGGCCTCTTTGCATCAGCAAATGGCGACCTATTGCCCACTCGGCTGGGAGCTAGGTCGACAGTGGAGTAGCCCCATAGTGGCTGAGTACTATCTACACTATGAGTTTACCTGTGCAGATATTGCCCAATAAGTTTGATAGCCATAGGGCTCAGGGACTG
>QNFO01000266.1 GCA_003646355.1 Gammaproteobacteria bacterium | reverse complement strand
TGATGCTCGACCATTTGAGTCCAGGGCTTGGGCGATTCCGGCTCCTAGCCCCCCGTCATCACGTATTTGGCTACCTATGCGAAGTTTGAAATTGTGGTAACTGCCTTCCAGGCGTAAATCAATACTTTCTCCTCCGGTCTCAACTCCGCCGGGAGCCAGGGAGCTATTTGTTGCTGAAACCGTATCTAGAAACGTTTGTGCGTCAACACCTATACGTTCATTCTGGCCATCAGATTTGCCGAGTTCTACCACGGCAGAAAAGCTGTAATCAGATTCAGTGCGCCCATATTGAATCCAGGTGTTTTTTGTATCTGAACTCCCAGCTCGTACACCAACAGCAACACCATCTAACTCCTGAGAGTTTTTGGTGATTATATTTATAACCCCAGAAAATGCGTCGGCGCCATATATCGCAGAACCAGGGCCCCGAATAACTTCGACGCGGGAAATGGCCTCTACAGGCATGCCGCCCCATACTAGGTTTCTATCACCATGGAAGAGATTGGTGAGAGGGATGCCATTAATCAGCATAAGAACTTGTGGGTTTAATGCAGTATGTATGCCTCGAAATGTGTAATTGGAGTTGTAGCCGATGGGGTTTCTAGAAACGTGAAGGCCGGGAATGGTTTCCAGAATATCGTCGATGTCGAGGGCGCCAATTTGCTTTATTTGTGTAGCAGTGACCACGGACGCTACAGCAGGGGCTTTTGATATTGGCTGTGATATTCCTGAAGCGATACTAATAAAGTCTTCGTCACCATAAAAAGAGCTTAGATCATCTTCAGCTGTAAAACCTAAGGTTGAATAAATCGATAATAGGCAAAAAATAAATAAACTTTGTCGGTTAATCACTCGGTTCTCCATACGCGGGTAGCCATAGGTTCTTTTACTTTGATTCGATCAACTGCTAGCGGGAAAAATGAGCCCTCAGGCTTGTTTACAGAATCTATGTAGCAGGGAAACATACCTGCTACAAAAGATAGGGTGGCTAAATAATAAAATTCTCTTGATGTAAGACCTTGATCGGCAGCTATGCCTGCATCGATACCAGCGATGTTAATTTTGAACTTATATTTTGAATTTGAAAGGTACTCGCCTATTTCAAGAGCAAGGTCTAGAAAAGGGCCGTTATCAATGCCGAGTGACTTTGCAAACTGTAACAGTGGTTCAACTCGTTCGTCTTTGCTCGTTATGGGTCTTCCGTATCCATAAATATTACGGTATTTCTTCAACTCTGCTTTAACAACGCTCTCTATACTTTCGTTATTTTCAAGAGAGTTTTTGGCGCGATTTAAAAAATCTATAGCGCCATAAATGGGCTGCAGGCCATAGGTTGTTGCTTCTGAAACGGCTAGTCCTGCAGTAACGGCCAGTAAGCCTGTTGATCTCGCTGTGCCAGCCAATGCAGCAACACGATTGTTCCACAAGCGGGGGTCAGGAAAACTTGAACTTATAAGCCATATGCCCTCAATTAGTCGTGCTAATTGTGTGTTTTCTTTGCCGGTAATGGCAAACAGCATGTATTCCATCCAGCTATGATTATTGAGTTCGGTAAAAACATCCTTGCCCCGTAGTACCACCCGCTCACCAGGAAACCAGGCCCCCATCTCTGTTTGCCAGTTATCCTCAAATGACTTTAGGCGTTCGGGGCCGCTCAGCGTGTTTGTGTTTTTTTCAGTCATCGTTTGCCACCGGGCCGGGATCATTTGTCAGGGTAAGGCCATCGCCGAAAAAAGGGTAGCGACTCCATCCCATTTTCTCTTGTTCAAGGGCGTGTACCGCTGCGCCAGGTAGCCTGAGCAACAAAAACAGCATTTCCGCCTGCTCTGGCTCAAAATCTAGGGCAAACAGGGCGGCTGCTGCGACGCCAGAAAAAGCCAGTGGTGATTCGGCGTGACGTTCAAGTGTTTGGCGATGGCTTTGTAGCCAAACCAGGGGCTCGTTGCGTTCTATGGCGGTGAGGTGGTCGAGTAGTTGTTTCACTGGCGTTGGGCAACTGGCTCCGTTGGGGTCGAAGCCGGGTGTATGTTCCATCTCCGGCCAGACTTCGCCGCGCTCTTCATGCGGTGGGTTGTTGATGATTTCAAGCCAGCTATCGATGTCGGTACCGCATTGCTGCCAATACTGCATAGCGGTAAAGACTTCACGAGCACCGCCAAGGTTGCCAGCACCAATAGAAATAGCGGCGATTAATGCCGAGGCCCGAGTGGAACCACCGACACCGGCATTCATCGCACCGCGCACGCTGTGGTCGCGGGGGCCGGGGTTGGCGAGGGCGACGGCAAGGCCCTCTAGCATTTGGGCCTGTGCTTTAGTGGGCGGGTCCAGTTTGAAGAGTAGCCAAATGTACTCAACAATACTGATTTTACCGAGCAGGTCACCGTAGACATCAAAACCGGCGCAATAGCTTTTTGCTGCGGCAAAGGGATTGTCGGGTTCCGCCTCTTCGCGCCAAATTTTGGTGGTGATTTGTTCACGGGCTTTTTCATCGTTGTCTGTCATGTGTTTTGTTTCAGCGCCTGGGTTCGAAGACCAATAGGGGGAGCTTCATTCTGATCGATACGCACGTCGAGCAGGGTTGGCCCCTGTTTTTTGAAAAAGGCCTGGCAATCAAGTTGTAGCAGGTCTTCGGCAGAATAAATAATGTGGCCTTCAACGCCCATGGCTGCGGCGAAAGCAGCAAAATTAGTCACTGGTAGGCTAAAGCCGATCTCTTCGGCACCGCTCATGCGCTGGCCGTGTTTGACCATGCCGTAGGCGCTGTCATTGAGCACGACAAAGACGACGGGGAGTTTTTCTTCAACGGCGACGGTAATTTCCTGACCGTTCATTAACAGACTGCCATCGCCAGTAATACAAACGACGGGTTTATCGGGGCGGGCAAGGGCAGTACCAATAGCACTGCCTATAGCCCAGCCCATGGAGGCAAAGTTGAGAGTGGCGCGAAATAGACCACCTTTGGCGTCGCGACGCCCGGAGACGCGCCGGTCGTGGGGGTGCAGGTAGTGGGTCGCCCAGGAAAAGCTGGCGCCGACATCCGCTAAGTAGTGGGTGTTTGCTGGAAAGATATTGGGTAGCTCTCGCATCAGACGCTGGGGCTTGATGGGGCTGACATCACAATGATACTTATCTTCGTCGTCCAGCGAAAACTGCCGGGGTAGTTCTTCGTTGACTGCCCTTGGCTGATCGGCCTCATCTATAGTGGCCAGTTGAAAGGGCTTGTCAAAGCCCTTTTTGGCGAAGCGCTTTAGCACTGCTTCGAAAATGCTCTCGAGGCGACCTCTAACGTGCAGGGTTGCCATCAGGGTTTTGGTCAGGTTTGATTCGCTGGCCTCAATATCAATAATGCGCTG
>QNFO01000265.1 GCA_003646355.1 Gammaproteobacteria bacterium | reverse complement strand
GTAACGCCAGACGTTGGTGGACGCCAAAGCGGTGTTGCTCGTCGATAATGGTAAGGCCAAGGTTGCCGAATTCGACCTGATCTTGAAACAGGGCGTGGGTGCCCACCACGAGCTGAGCGCTGCCGTCGGCAATGCCGCTCAATTGATAATCCCGCGCCTTGCCTTTTAATTTGCCACTGAGCCAGCCAACACGAATATTCAGCGGTGCAAACCAGGCTTCAAAGGTTTGCCGGTGTTGCTCGGCGAGAATTTCAGTCGGCGCCATAATCGCCGCCTGATAACCACTGGCTATGGCCTGCAATGCGGCGAGGGCGGCGACTACGGTTTTGCCCGAGCCAACATCGCCCTGCAAAAGGCGCAGCATGGGCAGGGGCTGACAAATATCAGCGCACACCTCATCGCTAACCCGTTGTTGGGCAGTGGTCAGTGCAAAGGGCAGCACCTCGAGAAATTGTGCCGTCAGTTGTTGGTCTTTAACAAAGGCCGGTGCCCCCTGTTGGCGAATGGTCTGGCGCAGGCGCTGCATGCTCAAGTGGTGGGCGAGTAACTCTTCAAAAGCCAGGCGCTGCTGGGCGGGGTGCTCACCTTTGGCCAGTTGTTCGACGGGGGCATTGGCTGGCGGGCGATGAAGAAAGCGTAAAGCATCGACCAGGCTACTTTGTTGAGCTTCGTTAGTCTGAGTTTGGGGCAATAATTCACTGAGGTTATTGGCATCGAGCAGGGCCAGTGTTTGCTCGGTAATGGTGCGCAAGCGGTGCTGGGTAATACCGTCGGTGGCGGGATAAACGGGGGTGAGGTTTTTGGCCAGTGGTTCGGGATGTTTACCGTCGAGAATTTGATATTCCGGATGGTAAAGCTCTAGCCCGGCACTGCCACGCCGCACCTCGCCATAGCAACGCATTGTCGAGCCCACTTGCATGGTGTGCCGTTGGGCAGCGGCGAAGTGGAAAAAGCGCAGGGTAATAAGCCCGGTGTTGTCCTGCACCTTGCAAATTAAACTGCGCCGTCGCCCCATGACAATATCGCTGCCACGTATTTCACCCTCTATTACCGCTTCCGTATTGGGCTGCAAACTGCCAATGGGGCTGATGCGAGTGCGATCCATATAACGAATGGGCAGGTGGAAGAGAATATCTTGCAGCGTGGCAATACCCAGCCGGGCGAGTTTGTCGCGCATTTGCGTGCCGATGCCACGGAGCTGAGTTACAGGGGTTTGGTCGAGGGAGGTCATAGGTCTTAGTGTATGGCCTAAGGCGCTGAGCTCATAGGGGGGCGCGTAAAGATGTGCATTTGATCAGGACAGGCTATGCTGTGAGTAAGCTAAAAATAAAAATCAGCACGTCCATGACAAGAGGTTAGCTATGCCG
This sequence comes from Gammaproteobacteria bacterium, assembly GCA_003646355.1. The sequence goes on along the minus strand of QNFO01000265.1, from coordinate 1,992 downwards.
AAATCTGTTGAAGTACGAGAATACATGCGTACACCGCGTACCGTAAAACAAAGCGCTACCGTTGCTGAAGCCGCGCAAGTCATTATTGAAAACCGGGTGTCGGGTATCGTGGTGGTCGATGACGCCGGCAATCTAGTGGGTATGCTGTCTGAACTCGATTGTATGCAAGCCATCGTTAGCACCGTGTACAACGGCGGTACGCCTGGGGCAGAGAAAGTATCAGAGGTGATGACAAAAGAGGTCGCCGTTAATCGCCCCGGTGAAGACATTAGTACCGTGGCCTCTGCACTGCTGAAGCACAAACATCGACGCCGCCCCATCGTCGATAATGGCAAGCTGGTTGGGCAAGTTAGTTGTCGGCAATTACTGCGAGCGATTAACGACTTCGGTGCTAAATAAGGGCTTAAACTTTTTGAGAAAGCCTCGATATTCTTGAGGCTTTCTCTTCTACCCCAACACCCAGGTTTTGGGCCAAAGCCTGGGCTGTTTTTTCAACCTGCTGGCGGCTAAACCTGTCGCCGATACGCAGGTCTTTTCCACTTTTAAGCTTTAAACCAAGGTTAAAAAACTGATAATGTTTATTACCGACAGTCATTGATCCACGGCTCTCGGTGGTCACTGCAGCTATTCCATCATAATTAAGCGTCACGACCTTGCCACCGAACAAACTCTTAAAACGGAATTCGAGCATGGGTTTGCTGAGGCGAAGGTAATAGTGGCGAAAGCGCCCGAGCATAGAGTAAGAAAAAATGGCGAGGCCAATAAAGCCAAAAAGTGCGCCGAAGGCGATCAGGAAAGTTTCTTTTTGTAAGTGGCCAATAAAATAGGCCAGGCCGATGCCGATGGCTGTAAATAGTAATCCGATAAAAACCCCTGTGCCAAAGCCTTTATTCCTGTGGTCGCCAATAATGGCCTGCTCCTGCCCCGTATTATCGGCGAAGGGCGTATCGACAGAATCTGCATCATTGGTCAAAGCTTTGAGGTTTAGTCTAAATGAAGGGCTGGCTTTTTCCTCGCTTGGGAATACCGGCAACTCTATCTGACGTACAAGATCAACACCGGGTAGCTCGGCGCTAACACTGAGAGTCCAGACATGGTAGCTACTATCACCTGTGCTGGACTGGGGCAATCCTGCCGGCACTTCAAATAAAAATTGTACTGTTGTGGAGCGACTGCTTTGCATGGGCTCAAACAGAGTATTGTGTTGCCAGACAATACTTTGGCTGGAGTTTTTACTGTGGCTATAGTGACGCACACAATCGAGAGACACTTCAATAGGTGTCCCTGCGGGCAGCGGTGTTGCAAGGTGAATGCTGCCCGCTACGTCGCCACCAAGGGCGCCGGGATAGGGTTCGAGTCTTACCTTCATTTTCCCAAAGCGTCGCCAATCCAGGGTTTTATGGATAGCCGTACCAATCAGAAATAAACCAATAAGGGGGAAGAGCAAGACAAACCAGATCAGCTGATTGCCTTTGCCGAGTTCATCGCTAAAAGCAAAGAGTGCGGGTGTGCTAATAAGATTCCAGAAAATAGCGAAGGCCCAGATGAGCCCGCCGGTCAGGGCGAAGCTGTCTTTCAGTGAATCGGCGGCCCATTTCTTTCGCCCCAGCCAGGGTGTATCACTATCGAGCAAGGCGGCATCGTCGCTGGGTTTTTTAAGCCCCCAATACACTGCGCCCCCACCGAAGAGACTAAACAGTAAGCCGATAATGCCCGCCGCGACAGTTGATTCGAAGTCATCGCCACTGAGTGTTTGTGGCGAAAATAAACGGGGTAAGTTAGGGATGGCTTTGAAAAAGAGAAGGCCAAGCCCGGGTAGTAAAAAGAAGGCACCAAAGATGGCGAGGAAAATACTGGTATTGCGTTGTTTATTTTTGTGGCTGACGGGCATTAATCACTCCGAAGAACTGCGCTGTAAACTAAAGAGTAAAGGTTGTGCTCGTTACCTGGATTGTTGCAATTCACAAATACTACAGCTCTTCCTTTAATGCG
>QNFO01000264.1 GCA_003646355.1 Gammaproteobacteria bacterium | reverse complement strand
GTCCATCAATAGCACGTCGTGACCGGCTTCTCGAAGTTTTGTGTAGAGGGTCTCGCTGGCCTCGCGCACCACCTCGGACTTGTGGGGGTTGATGGGGACGATGGCGAGCTGGAAGGGCGCTAGCGACTCGGGCCAGATAATGCCTTTGTCGTCGTGGTTTTGTTCAATGGCCGAGGCGACGATGCGGCTGACGCCGATGCCGTAACAGCCCATTAACATGGCTTTTTCTTTACCATTTTCGTCGAGTATTTTTGCGTTCATGGCGTCGCTGTACTTGGTGCCGAGCTGGAAAATATGGCCCACTTCAATCCCGCGTTTAATTTCCAGTGTGCCCTGGCCATCGGGGCTGGGGTCGCCGGCAACGACATTGCGAATATCTTCGATGCGGTCTGCGGCACAGTCGCGCTGCCAGTTAACGCCCGTTAAATGCACGCCGTCTTTATTGGCGCCGCAGACAAAGTCGCTGAGATGGGCGGCGCTGCGATCAATAATTACCGGAATGTTTAATCCCACAGGGCCGAGGGAGCCAACATTACAGTCGGTAGCGGCGAGTACGGCCTGCTCGCTGGCAAAGGTGAGAGGGCTGGCAACGCCTTCGAGTTTTTCAGCTTTAATGTCGTTCAGCTCGTGGTCGCCACGCAGTACCAGTGCGATCAGGCTGCCTTCCTCTTCGCCATTAACGATGAGTGTTTTGACGATGCTGTCAGCGGCACAGCCGAGGAATTTACAAACCTCGTCGATGCTGCGCTGGCCTGGGGTGGCGACTTCCGCCATCTCTTGTGCCGCTGCAGCACGGTTGCCACTGGGGGCGATGGCCTCGGCCATTTCAACGTTGGCGGCGTAGTCGCTGGTGGTGGAAAAGGCGATGTCGTCTTCGCCGGAGTCAGCCAGTACGTGGAACTCGTGGGAGACACTACCGCCGATGCTGCCGGTGTCAGCGAGTACGGGACGGAAATCGAGGCCGAGGCGTTGGAATATTTTGCAGTAAGCGGCGTGCATCACCTCGTAGGTTTCTTGCAGGCTCTCGGGTGTTGCGGGGAAAGAGTAGGCATCTTTCATAATAAATTCGCGGGCGCGCATCACCCCGAAACGGGGTCGGGTTTCATCGCGAAACTTGGTTTGAATTTGATAGAAGTTGGCGGGTAGTTGTTTATAGCTGCGAATTTCACCGCGAATTAAATCGGTAATGATCTCTTCGTGGGTGGGGCCGAGGCAGAAGTCACGGCCGTGGCGGTCGGCAATACGCAGTAGTTCGCCGCCGTACTCTTGCCAGCGTCCCGACTCTTTCCACAGTTCAGAGGGCTGCACCACGGGCATTAAGACTTCCTGGGCCTCGGCACGATCCATTTCTTCCCGCACAATGGCTTCCACTTTGCGCAGCACGCGCAGGCCCAGCGGTAGCCAGGAGTAGAGACCGGAGGCGAGCTTGCGAATCAGTCCGGCGCGAAGCATTAGCTGGTGGCTGATAACCTCGGCATCGGCTGGGGTTTCTTTCTGGGTGGCAATAAGAAAACGGCTGGCGCGCATAAGTATTTTCCGGCGTATAGCGATAGTGGTTGATGTATTTTGGCGGCTATTTTACGGTGCTGTCGACGCTGGGTACAGCACGGGAATTGGTTTAGAAAGGAGAAGCTAGCGATGTTTACACTCGATGAACGTTTACAGAAAGATGCGCTGGTGGTGGGCCGCTTCGAACTGTGCCTGTTATTGCTACACCGTGATAGCAACTATCCCTGGTTTATTTTGGTGCCCCAACGCGAGGGAGTGACAGAAATTCACCACCTGTCGCCGGCTGACCAGCAATTGCTATTGGCTGAATCGACCCTGGTGGCAGAGGCTTTGGCGTCACTGTTTTTACCGGACAAGCTGAATATCGCCATGCTCGGTAATATCGTCGACCAGTTACATATTCATCATGTCGCCCGCTTTAAAACGGATATTAGTTGGCCGGGGCCAATTTGGGGGGCTGCACCGGCGGGGGAGTACGAGGCTTCAGTACTGCAGCAAAGGCTTGAGAGTATGCGCAGTGCTCTGCAGGGGAAGATTGCGATAGATGCTGATTAGAGCTGGAGTGTAGCGAGGCTGCTCCATCCAATACTTAGAATTAAAAGCTAGGGGTTAAAAGCCCAGAATTAAAAAAGCCCCTCAATGAGGGGCTTTTTAGACGATCAGGCACTACCTAAAGTAAGTGCGCCCGAACTAGTTCGCCATATCTTTCAAGCCTTTTAGTGCCGTCACTTTAACAGCAGTGCTGGCGGGCTTAGCGGCGAAAGTTGTCTCTTCGCCAGTGAAGGGGTTGATACCCTTGCGCGCACGACGCGCTGGCTTTTTAACGGTTTTGATCTTCAGTAGGCCGGGCAGAGTGAACTCACCAACGGCACGCTTTTTAATGTGGCGCTCAATCACAATACCCAGCTCGTCGAGTACGGCGCTGACTTGCTTGCGAGATAACTCTGTTTTCTCTGAGAGTTCATTGAGAAGTTGTGTTTTGGTGTAGCGATCAGAGACGGCGACAACTTTGCGAACAGGTGCTGCTTTCGCGGGAGCTTTCTTTGCTGGAGCTTTCTTTTTGGCAGGAGCTTTTTTGGCGGCCATGATGTTTCCCTTACGTTTATTGTTTGATGAGTTTTCAGCGTGGAGGGCCTGACTACATCAAGCAAAAAATTTATGGCCCCTCGGCAAGCAATGTATATAGTATCTATTCAGCTCAGGCAACAGAAAACCCTATAAAATAGCGTTTTTTAACAAAAAACATGACTTTCGTTACTTTCTTTTGCCATTGCTCGAAAGTGGGGGGCGATTGGCGGCTTTAAGCGGCTTGCCTAGCTGGGGTATAATGCGCGCCTTTTTTGGACCAGCCTCTCTCTGGATTATTGCTTTCCAGGTGCTCGGTTGTCAGCTATTTCGTCGTCATGCGGCAATGTGGTTGTGATCGCTGTGTCCGGCTTGTGAAGTGGAGTAAATAGACGATGCCAATTTATGAATACCAATGTGAGTCCTGCAAAGAGATCCACGAAGCCCTGCAAAAGCACAGCGATGCCCTGTTAACCGAATGCCCCAACTGTGGTGAGCAGGCTTTAAAGAAGCAGGTGACCGCCAGTGCTTTTCGGCTCAGCGGTAGCGGTTGGTATGAGACCGATTTTAAAACCGGCGACAAAAAGAAAAATCTGGCGGACGGTGGCTCCTCTAAAGGTGACTCTAAAGCCAGCTCGAAATCTGGTGACAGCGGCAGTTCAAAAAAGGCCGCTAGCTCGGATGGCAGCAAAAAATCGGCATCAAGTAGCAGCTAAAGACACTTGAATAAGCTGCTGATAGCGGGTTTTCAAATTAAGTCTTCCCCATCATTTAATTTACAGATCGATAT
>QNFO01000263.1 GCA_003646355.1 Gammaproteobacteria bacterium | reverse complement strand
CGGCCCAGTACGGGGCCAAAGTCATCGTTGCCGAAGAGCAATATCTTGGCGGCACCTGTGTCAATGTAGGCTGCGTACCGAAAAAGCTCTTTGTCTACGCCTCCGCCTTTGAAGAAGAGTTTCGTACTGCCGCTGGATTTGGCTGGACAGTGCCACCGCAAAGTTTCGACTGGCCAACCCTGCGCGATAACAAAACCAAGGAAATCGAACGCCTCAACGGCATTTATCGCAATTTATTAAAGCAGTCCGGCGTCGAACTGATTGAAGGCCGCGCCCAAATTACCGGCCCTAATTGTGTTGTGGTTAATGGTCGGGAATACTCTGCGCGCAAGATATTGGTGTGTACCGGTGGGCGCCCCTTCGTGCCGGACTTTCCCGGTAATGAACACGTCATTACTTCTGAGCAGGCCTTTTATCTCGACACTTTGCCCAAGCGCATGGTCATCGTCGGCGGTGGTTATATCGCCGTGGAGTTCGCCGGTATCTTCCACGGCCTCGGTGTCGAAACGCATCTGCTCTATCGCGGCCCCTTGTTTTTAAGGGGTTTTGATGACGATGTACGCAAGCATCTCGCCGAAGAAATGGCCAAGAAAGGCGTGCATTTACATTTCGATACCGACATTCAGCAAATATCCAAAGACGCCAGCAAGTCGCAAGATCAGTTAACGCTGAGCTTGGCCGACGGCTCGACGATGAGAGTCGATAGCGTTATGTACGCCACCGGCCGCAAGGCCAATACGAAAAACCTGGGTCTTGAAACAACCGCCGTTAGCTGTGATTCGCGGGGCGCGATAGAGGTCGATGACTTCTTCCAAACTGCTGAGCCATCCGTCTATGCCCTTGGCGATGTCATTGGCCGTGTCGAGTTAACCCCAGTGGCGATTCGCGAAGGTATGGCGCTGTCTGAGAATTTATTTAAAGGCGGCTCTACAAAAGTCGATTACGACTTTATTCCTACCGCCGTATTTAGTCAGCCGACTATCGGCACGGTGGGTTTTAGTGAAGCCGAGGCGCAAGAGAAGTATGGCGAGATTAAAGTCTTTGAATCACGTTTCAAACCGATGAAGCAAACCATCGGTGGCATCGATGAGCAAATCTATATGAAGTTGATTGTCGATGCCGCGACAGATCGTGTTGTAGGCTGTCACATGGTGGGTGAGTCTGCCGGTGAAATTATGCAGGGCCTGGGTGTGGCGATTAAAGCCGGGGCGACCAAGGCTGATTTTGATGCTACGGTGGGTATTCACCCAACGGCGGCGGAAGAGTTTGTGACTATGCGCACCGAGCGTTCGGCTTAAGTTAAGGCGCTAATTCGCTAAAAAAAGGCTGCAATTGTAGCCTTTTTTATTATTGGGTTACTCATCTACTCCAAGGGTATTAAGATGGGTGTCCTGATAGGTCGTTGATGCTTTAAATTGTAGAAGTACGTCATCTGACGTGCTTCTTTGCGTCGGGTGATGCAGGCTTAGCTGTTAGGGTAATTAAAAAAACAACATGAATAATCCTAAGCGCCATCATTTTGTCCCCGAGTCATATTTATCTGGTTTCACAGAAAGCACCACAGGAATGTTAAATATTTATAATAAGAAAACAGGATTGTGGCTCAGACAAAAACCAAAAAAAGTGATGGTAAGGAATAAATATTACCATCAAAGATGGGCTCCTGAAGGCGTTGATAAGAATATACTCGAAAAATTACTAGGTGCGTCTATTGAGCCAAAAGGCATGGAATCCTTAAGAAAATTAATTAAAGAGCCAGAAGTTTTAGATGATGAAGATTCTGCTAATATTTTAATCTATCTTCAATTCCAGCGTTTACGAGTGCCTCGCCAGGCTGATGCAGCTAAAGTTTTGGCAAAAAATGCAATTACACAAGAATTGAGAAAAACATCAAAAGGTAGAGATGCATTAAAACTTGGAAAGGTAGTTATAAAGGATTCATTTCGCTTTAACTTCTTGCAAATGGCTCATGGTACATTAACATCATTTTTTTCGAGAATGGTATGGCAACTAATTGAAGCCGAAAATGGGTCATCATTTATAACAAGTGACAGCCCAGTTTCTTTTCATAATGTTGATATCATACCACCCGCAGAGCCCGGCCCGGGGTTATATGGGACAAGAGTTTTCTTTCCCATCAATAAGAGGTATTTGCTAGCTATGCATCATCCTGAAATTGAGTCGGGCGAAGAAGAATCAACAGCACCATTGCCTAAATGTATTGATATCGAGGACGGTTTAATTGAAATACGTAAGGATATTGTTTGGGACAAAAAACAGGTGCAGTGGGTAAATTGGTTTATGTTCCAGCAGTCGCAAGATCTAATTGTTGGCGAATCAAAAGAAGCATTAGAAACAACCATAGGAAGAGTCATCTAGGACATAAAAAAGAAGACAGACTATATAAGGACACCCATTTCAAATTCTTTGGCTACAGGAGGAGCAGCACAGCTCCCAAAGTTCCGTCTGTCAATATGTCAAGCCTATCAGGTTGATTAAGGTTCGTAAGAATCTATAATGGCGTGTGTTTATGTGTGTTTATGTGTGTGCTACCCACCTCCGAGCATTTTACGGCACGGCTGGAAAGATATTCGTTTTGAGCAGAGTGCCCTGGCAGAAAATCCGTTTTTTCTTTCGGTTTAGTACTGCCCCCAGTTTAATTAGGTCAGTCGATAATTTGCTAAATGATTCGTAGATTGTAATAACGTAGGGCCCATATTTTGGGGCTATTGCTTTGGGCTATCGTAGGATTGATAAGCATTTTTAGCCAAGGGCTTTATCCTTGTGGGTGCGTGAGATCTTTATGAGGTATGCAAGGACGATATATCACTTTTCAAAAACTTTATTATTGAGGAAGAACAATGGAAAAAGAAAAAGTGTTAGCCCTGGTTACGAATAAAGCGAAGATGAAAGCTTTTAAATCGATCATGGGTGTATTGCCTTCAACACCGGGTCCTTTGACCTTTGTGGGCTCGGGTAGTACGGCAAAATTATGCGCTCACATTGCTGGTCTTAATGTCTCAAAAATCCTGATTGTTACAGACAAACCTTTGGTTGATCTGGGTATCGTCGCCAAGGCTACCGACGTACTTAAGGAGAAAGGGCTAGAGGTCATAATGTTTGATGGTGTAAAACCTGATCCAACAATAGACCTTATTGAGGATGGTCTGGCTTTACAGATGAAAAATAGCTGTGATGCTATTTTGGCTATCGGTGGTGGTTCTTCAATCGATGCCGCGAAAACCATCGCTGCTGCGGCCACCAATGGTGGTAAGTCGAAAAATGTTATCGGCTACTACAAGGTTAAAAAAGCGCCCATTCCCCTGTTTGCTATTCCAACAACCTCGGGTACCGGCTCAGAAGTCACTTTTG
>QNFO01000262.1 GCA_003646355.1 Gammaproteobacteria bacterium | reverse complement strand
TGCTACCAGCGCTTAACCATCGACCACGACCGGCCACCCTTTTGTTTGCACGGCTTAGTCGCTGTTTATCTTAAAAAGCACGGCTGGTATCGCATTGACCCTCGGGGGAATAAGCCCGGTGTCGCTGCCGCTTTTTGTCCACCACTGGAAAAGCTGGCTTTTGCGACGGATCTCGAGGGGGAGGCCGACTTGCCGGAGATTTGGCCCGAGCCGCTGGCTATTGTGGTTGAGGCTTTAAAGGCCGGCAAAGATTATCTTGACGTGGCGCAAAACCTGCCCGATGTAGACTTAATAAAAAGTTGGACTCATTAAAAGTAGACGTAATTAACACCCGAGCCATTAAAAATTAAAAACTGATAAATAAACTATAAATAACTGTGGAGTACGCTGATGAAATTACCCGAAGGCGCTTATTTAAAGCTCAACCCCGAAGACGAATACATGCACCCCCTGGGCAGTGAAGTTAACTTTAATGAAAGCATGTATTTCAATGTCTACGACCCCAAGGGCAAGATCGGCGGCTGGTTCCGCATTGGCAACCGTGCCAATGAAGGCAATGCCGAAATGACAGCCTGTATTTACTTGCCCGATGGCTCCATTGCCTTTATGTTTAAGCGTGCAAAAATAGCCAACAACGATGCCTTTAAAGCCGGGGGTATGGAATTTATTATCGACGAGCCCTATAAGGCATTGACCGTAAAATACAGCGGCGAAGTACTGCTGATGAAAAACCCCACTGAAATGATAGACCCCAGTAAGGCCTTTAAAAACAATCCAAAATTGCCCTGCTCGGTGGAACTCAGTTATCGCGGTGTTTCACCCATGTACGGCGGTGAACCGGTCAATGCCGATGGCTCGCCCCTGGAAGACAATCCCAACGCCGGCTTTTATCTCGGCCACTACGAACAGCATATTGCGGGCACCGGCAAGATTGTTGTCGGCGATAAGACCTACACCATCGACGGCCTCGGTTTGCGCGACCACAGTTGGGGGCCGCGCTACTGGCAGAACGTGCAGTACTACCGCTGGCTACCCATGAACTTCAGCGAAGACTTCGCCATTATGTGCCTCAATAAAACAGCTGCCGACGGCACTAAAATTGTCGGCGGCATGGTGCTCAATGGTGATCGATACGACCTGATTCGTGACGCCAGAATAGAGTCCCAGTGGGATGAAAACTATTACCAGACCTCGCTAAAAGCCTGGGCTAAAACCGACCACGCGGAGTACGAAATCGAGGGTCGGGTAATGTCGCTGATTCCCCTGCGCAATCGCCGCACACTGGATGATGGCACCGAGCTGATGACCCGTATCACCGAGGGCATGACCGAGTACCACTGCAATGGCATGGTGGGCTATGGGTTGTCGGAATACCTCGACCAGATTATCGATGGTAAGCCCAACGGTATCGATTCATGAGCGGGGCGATTATGAGGAGAGGGGCATGAGGAGAAAGGCATGAGTGGAGAAGCCATGAATGAAAAAGATGCCCCCGGGCTGAGCGATGCCGAAGTTTCCGGCCTGCTGGCAGAGGAAGTCCTCGCCCACTTTAGCGGTGGCAAGGTAGAAAATATTGAAAAAATGTCCGGCGGTGCGTCTCGTGAAACCTGGTCATTTGACTGGCTCGACGACAAGGGTAATTCTAGCGGACTGATTCTGCGCCGCGACCCCGGCAACACCGGCAGCTCTGGTGAAGAGGGCTGGCGGGGCGGCAAGACTACCTACTCCCTGGATCGCACTACCGAGGCCGAGCTACAGCGGGTGGTCCACGAGGCCGGGGGGCTGGTAGCGAGAGTGCATTTTGCCATACCGAAGGGTCACGCTCTGGGTGACTGCTACGTTATGGATCGCATCGAAGGCGAAGTGCTAGCACCCAGGATTTTGAGGGACGATGCCTACGCTGATGCCCGCAAGACCATGGCCTATCAGTGCGGGGAAATACTCGCCGGTTTGCACGCCGTCGATCCCGCAACCTTACCAACAGGCATGGTGCAGATGCCGGTGGAAAGTCTGATTGCCTACTATCGTGAACTGATGGACGGCATCAGCGACTATCATCGCGATGAAACACTCGTCGCCCGCCCAGAATACCACCCGGCTTTTGAACTGACCTTCCGCTGGCTGGAACAGAACTGCCCCAAAAATGCGACTGCGGGTTTAGTTCACGGCGATTTTCGCAACGGTAACTTTGTGGTGGGACCGGAAGGCATACGCGCTGTGCTCGACTGGGAGCTTGGCCACGTCGGCGATGGCATGGAAGACCTGGGCTGGCTCTGTGTGCGCGCCTGGCGCTTCGGCCAGCATCAGAATCCCGTTGGCGGTTTTGGCCAGCTCGACGACTTATTCGCTGGCTACGAAAACGCCGGTGGCCGTAAGGTCGACCCCAAAGTCGTGCATTTCTGGGAAGTGCTGGGCACTTTAAAGTGGGGCATTATCTGTATGTTCCAGGCTTACAAACCTATCTCCGGGCTGGTCGACTCCTTCGAACACCTGGCCATAGGCCGCCGCGCCTGCGAAAACGAAATTGATCTGCTTAAACTTATTGAAGAAAAGTGATTGAGGAAGCCTGACCATGCCACAGGATCGAGCCACCGCTGAAGAACTCCTTGCCGGTGTTGAAGGTTTTTTACGTAAAGACGTGCTGCCCCAATTATCGGGCGCGAGTATTTACAAATGCCGCGTTGCCGCCAATATGCTCGCCATCGTCCAGCGCGAACTGGCCCAGGGTGGTGCGGCGGATAAAGCCGAGCTGGAAGGCCTACAAAACCTATTAGGTAGAAAAAGCGATAATAATGAAGACGTCCCGACTTCGCTCGATGATTTAAACGCCGAGTTTTGTGCGAAAATCCGTTCTGGCGAGCTGGACCAACAACGCGAGACCGTGATTGCTCATACCCGCCGTACGTTGATTGATAAGGTGGGGATTGCTAATCCGAGGTACGCGGGGTTGCCGAAATAGGGAGGGTGCAGGATATTATGAATATGTTATGTGGTACGGAAAGACCTGAGCCTCGATACTGATCTGAATTCCATGGGTTTAGATTGGACGCTCCGTAACATCAATCGTACCTCGCTGGAGTGGCTTTAGGAATTGCACTTATTGTATGAATCCGCCTGCTATGGCTTGAATCAAATATTACGATGAATATACTAATTTTGAGAGTAGGACGAAAGGACGTCTAGGTGAATAGACAGGAAGCTCCTTGGAAAAATAAGCTTATTGCAATTATGAAGACGTCAATATGTAGGACAGGTTTGATAGCATTTTCATTTGTTGGCGTAATCATGCTCGGGCTATGGTTGGCTGAGTTTATCGGGTTACTAGACTTTATAGATCGTGTTGGGACGCACGCGGAAGGTATAGCAGGGTTTATT
>QNFO01000261.1 GCA_003646355.1 Gammaproteobacteria bacterium | reverse complement strand
TGGCACCCCGACAACGGTGGGCACTTTGCGTTGCTCATGAAAGCGCTTAAGAACTGTGGCCAACTCAAGGCCAGGTTTACGGTCTTTGCGCAGTAGGGGGAATTGCTCCAGTTGATTTTTTATCAGCGTATTAATTGCCAGAGCATTGCCATCGCGGTGCATTAAACCGATCCAGCGAAAGTTGGGTTCTTGTTGATACATATCCAGCGCCAGCGGCGTCATCACATAGGCCATATCGGCATCGCCCGACTGGAAATAGGCGCGCAGTAAATTCCAGTTGCCCATTTGCTCGATCTGAAAATCAGCGTACTGCATTTGCTCACGATAACGTTCGTAGGCAACGATGGCGGCGTAGTGATCGGCGAGGGGAATATACAGCGCCTTAATGGTTTGACGTGGCTCTGTGGCAAAAGCCATTGCGGGGCTCAGGGCCAGTAATGCCCAGCAGAGGACTTTTGTAGCATAGTGACGAAAGAGTTTTAGCATAGCCATCGGCTCCCGATGAACAATCTTATTATTGGTTTTTACGCTCTCCCTGTACGTATCTCACGTCCCAGAGTAGTACCGTGACTAGAAGCGAGTACCGAATACCATCAGAGTATAGGTAAGTCGGAGCAGATTGAGAAATAACGCTCAAAAAAAACGGCAGCCCCAAGGGACCACCGTTCTCTCACTGCTTGATGAACCGCAGTTTACAGCGACTATTTCAGTACGAAGCCGTCGTAATCCTTGGCGGCCACATCATCACACTTTGCCTTGTAGTTTGGCGCACCACCGGAATAGAGCATAAACATACGCTTTTTCTCGGGGTTATTAATATTAACGCCCATAAACCAGGAGTCGGCTGTGGGGAACAAGGTCTGTTGAGCCAGTTCGTCAACGTGAACTGTCCAATCATCTTCGGCCTTTTGCGTGGGCTGAATTTCATCGAGGTTCTTGTCGCGCATATAGCTAATTAGGCCGCTGACCCACTCAACATTCTGCTCGATGCAGCGAGGAATGTTACAGAAGGTCGCACCGTTATGCGGGCCCACCAATGTAAACAAGTTAGGGAAGCCCGTGGTTTGCATGCCGAGGTAAGTGCTGGGGCCGTCAGCCCACTTGTCGAGCATTTTCTCACCACCGATACCGGCGATGTCGATACGGCGCAGAGCACCCGTTACGGCGTCAAAACCGGTCGCGTAAATCAGTACATCAACATCGTACTGCTTGTCGCTGCACTTAATGCCGGCGGGCACGATCTCTTCGATAGGCGTTTTATTGAGGTCAATCAGGTGGACATTGTCCTGGTTGTAGCACTCAAAATACTTGGTTTCCAGAGGTACACGGCGGGTGCCAAAACCGTGATCCTTCGGTACCAGCAACTCAGCAACGTCGGGGTTGTCGACACGCTGACGGATCTTTTTGGCGATAAAATCAGTAATCAACTGATTGGCATCGGCGTTGGTCATAATGTCGGAGAAGTTACCCAACCAAATACCAAAACCGGGCTCGGCGTAGAGCTTCTCAAAAAGAGCCTCGCGCTCTTCGTCAGAAACTTCCAGCGCTGAACGCTCGTCAAAAGCGTGCAAGAAGGCACCAAAGGTCGCATTACACTGATCAAAAAGCTCTTGAGCATGCTCTTTGTTGTAGGCCGTTTCCTCTGCGTCAATAGGGCCATTGTTCAATGGCGCACACCAGTTGGGCGCCAGTTGAAAAACAGTCAGCTCTTTAGCCGTTTTGGAAATTTCCTGAATCACCTGTACGCCGGTAGCACCGGTACCGATAACACCGACACGCAAACCACTGAAGTCGTTCGCTTTCCAGCCGCTGTCACCTTGTGGCCAGCGTGCTGTGTGGCAGGACTCACCCGCAAAAGTATCGCGACCGGGAATGCCAGGCAATGTAAATGCAGAGAGAGGGCCAGTAGCGGAAACCAGAAACTTGGCGCGGGCAGTGCTGCCGTCGTCCAGCTCAACTTCCCATTCAGTATTGGCTTCGTCGTAAGTGGCTTTGGCAACGCGACTGTTGAACTGAATATCTTTGCGCAGCTCAAATTTGTCGGCGACAAAGTTGAGGTAGCGTTTGGTTTCGGGCTGAGGCGCGAAGCGCTCAGTCCATGTCCACTCGTCGATAATGTCTTTCGACCAGGAGTAGGCGTAGGTGTAGCTCTCGGAGTCAAAACGGCAACCCGGGTAATTGTTCCAGTGCCAGGTACCGCCAACGCCGTCACCCGTTTCAAAAACCTTAACCTTGAAACCCTGCTCGCGCAGTGTGTAAAGCTGGTACATACCGGCAATACCGGCGCCCATTACAATGGCGTCATATGTGTCTGTTGATGTCATCTTTTTTCCTCGTTAAATATCTCTGAACAAAATGTAATACTTTAATCATTCTGACCTTGTCTTTGATCTGCTGACAATAGACATCAGGATATCCCCAGGCCTTATAACCACTTTATTTACAGGGACTTAAGAGCACCCTTTGGTTCCGTAAAAAAAGCAGCGGCGCATAATAGCACCAAGACTGGCCAAGGCAAAAGTTGACAGAACGTGTTCAATTGCTGTCAAAAAACAGAGTTGCTGTCACGCTATAGGGACTCCATACGCTGCATGAGAATCGCTATATGATCTACCCAGACTTGAGGGCTTAATCGCAAAAAAGCATAATGATGAAACCTTAAAACTAGTTCGGAAAAAGGACCTTCCTACCTTCGTGGATATAGCCGTTAACAAACACACTCAGGCCTGGCGATTTTTCTGGGCCAGCACTGCCTATCCGCGACTCAGTATTTGCCTGAGCATCTGCCTGATTATTATTTTTGCTCGCTTTATTCCGACGCTAGAAAAAGATACTCGCAGCGATGCCTTTATGCCGGAGGATCACCCCGCTCTGCTGCTCAGTCAAAAAGCCCGCGAGACCTTTGGTCTGGGCGACCCCATGGTCATCGCCATTATGAACAGTGGCCCCGAGGGTGTGTTTAACCCCCACACACTGCAGTTGGTTGATTGGCTGACGAGTGAACTCGAAAACATTGACAACATCGACCCCGAGGGTATCAGCAGCCTGGCCAATGAAAACAACATTATTGGCAGCGATGAAGGCATGGAGGTCGAGCCCTTTCTAGAAACCTTGCCCGAAACTGCCGCCGATGCAGCGGCAGTGAAAACAGCCGTGATGGCTTTCCCCCTCTATGTCGGCACTCTGGTGGCAGAGGATGGCTCAGGCACAATGATTATTGCCGAGCAAATCGACCCCGACAAAGCCCAGGCGACTTATCAGGCTTTATTAGCACTGGCCGACAGCGCTGACTTAACAAGTGATGAGCGTATTCACATCGCTGGGGAAGGTGCATTGACGGGTTATTTTGGCAGCTATATTGACGCCGATGCCTCGCGGATTATGC
>QNFO01000260.1 GCA_003646355.1 Gammaproteobacteria bacterium | reverse complement strand
ATCGCCCTTAGCCAGCGGCACAATGCTAATAAAACCTTCGCCCTGTTTTACTTCTTGTTCAAGGCTCACTAAAAACCCCTCGACTACGCCGTCAATTTCGGCGGGTATTTCGAGGATGGCTTTCTCGGTTTCCACTTCTACCAAGCTATCGCCGCAGCGCACGGTGTCGCCGATATTGACGGCGAGTGCGACGACGATGCCAGTTATGTCGCCGTCGCCGAGCTCAGGAATTTTAAAGATGCTTGTCATTGTTTCTCTTCCAGTCACTCGGTTTAAAGTTCGGCTGCGTAGAATTTATCGCCATCAATGGCGAGGGGTTTAAGCTGCTTGCGTAGTGTTTTTCGGTCGATGGCGGCGCTGCTGTAAAGCTGGTGGAGGGCGGCCTGAATAATAAATTTATCGCTGACTTCAAAGTAGTCACGCAGAGCCTCGCGGGATTCGCTCAAGCCGTAGCCGTCGGTGCCCAGTGCGGTAAAGTGCTTTGGCATCCACGGTGCGATGCTGTTGGTCAGCGAGGTCATGTAGTCACTGGCGGCAATAAATACGCCGCCCTCGTCGGCGAATAATTGTTGGATATAACTTTGTTTGGGGTCGGCTTCTGGGTGCAAGCGATTCCAGCGATCAACGGCCACCGCCTCGCGATACAGCTCGTTGTAACTGGTGACGCTGTAAATATTAACCCGGTAGCCGAGCTCTTCAAGCTGTGCGGCGGCGTTCAGGGCTTGCTGCATAATTGCGCCACTGGCGAGCAGGTTAACCATGGCGCCGGCACCTTTGTCAGCGCGTTTAAAACAATAGGCACCCTGCAAAATACCCGCTTCAATCGCGGCTGTACTGCCCTCAATTTGTGGCATGGCGGGCATGCAGTGGTTTTCGTTGTACAGGGTTAAATAATAGAAAATATTGTCCTGCTCTTGATACATGCGCTTAATGCCCTCGCGCACGATCACCGCAATCTCGTAGCCGAAGGCGGGATCGTAGCTTTTCAGATTGGGCACGGTGCTGGCGATGATTTGGCTGTGGCCGTCCTGGTGTTGCAGGCCTTCGCCATTCAAAGTGGTGCGCCCGGCGGTGCCGCCGAGTAAAAAACCACGGCAGAGCATATCGCCGCAGCTCCAGATCATGTCGCCGACGCGCTGAAAACCAAACATCGAATAAAAAATATAGAAGGGAATGGTCGGCACGCCGTGCATGGCGTAGGCGGTGCCGGCCGATAAAAATGAGGCCATGGCGCCGGTTTCACAAATGCCTTCTTGCAGTATTTGCCCGTCGACGGCTTCTTTATAGGGGACTAATGTATTGGCATCCACCGGGGTGTAATTTTGCCCCTCTGGTGAATAAATACCGGCGACATTAAACAGGCCGTCCATGCCAAAGGTGCGGGCCTCGTCGGGCACTATCGGCACAATGTAGCGGCCAATGTTTTTGTCTTTCATCAGCGTGGCGAGAATGCGCACCATGGCGGTGGTGGACGATTGCTGCCGGTCACCAGTGCCGTCTAGCAATGGCTGAAAGGTCGACAGGGGCGGGGCTTTAATAGTGGGGCAGTCGACACGCCGCTCTGGCAGATAGCCGCCCAGTGCTTCGCGGTGTTCGCGCAGGTAGGTTAATTCGGGGCTGTTTTCATCGGGGCAATAGAAGGCGGCGGCTTCAATTTCTTTTTGGCTGAGGGGGATGCCAAACTCCTCCGCGCAAAAGGCGCGCTCCTCGGCGCTCATGGTTTTCTTTTGGTGAGAGGTGTTGCGTCCCTGGCCAGCGTCGCCCATGCCCTCGCCCTTCACTGTTTTCACGAGGATGACACTGGGCCTGCCCTCTGTGTTTGCAGCCCGTTGATAGGCGGCGAAAATCTTTTTCGGGTCTTGACCACCGCGCTTAATTTCGCGGATCTCCTCGTCGGTGAGGGAGTTCATCATCTGCTCAAGCTCGGGGCTATTCTCCACCCAGTGCTCGCGCTGAATATCGCCCTTTGAAACGGAGTAGTACTGGTAGTCGCCATCGACGGCTTCTTCCATGCGCTGGCGCAGAATGCCTTCGCTATCTTGAGCCAGCAGGCCGTCCCAGCCCGAGCCCCAAATGACTTTTAATACATTCCAGTCGGCACCGCGAAAGCTGCGTTCCAGCTCTTGAATGATTTTGCCGTTGCCGCGCACTGGCCCGTCGAGGCGTTGCAGGTTGCAGTTAATGACCAGCACTAAATTATCGAGCTTCTCGCGGGCGGCGATATTAATGGTGCCCAGCACCTCCGGCTCATCGGCTTCGCCATCGCCAATAAAGCACCAAATTTTGCCGCCGTTTTTAGGCTTCAAACCCCGGTTTTCAAGGTATTTGGCAAAGCGCGCTTGATAGATCGCCGTCGGTGTCGACAGGCCCATAGAGGCATTGGGCACCTGCCAGAAATCTGGCATTAAGCGGGGGTGAGGGTAGGAGCTAAGCCCGCCGCTGGGGTGGAGCTGGCGGCGGAAGTTGCTCAGTTGTTCTTCACTTAAGCGCCCGGCGAGAAAGGCGCGGGCGTAAATACCCGGCGCGGCGTGGGGCTGGGTCATCACTAAATCGCCACCGTAATTGTCGCTGCGCTTGCGGAAGAAGTGATTAAAACCGACCTCCATTATCGTGGCTGCCGAGGCGTAGGTAGCAATGTGGCCGCCCACACCGAGGCCACTATCGGCACCCTGCAGTACCATCGCCATGGCATTCCAGCGATTAATATTCTCGATCTTTTTTTCCAACGCGATATCGCCGGGGTAGGCCGGTTGTTCGCTGGGGGGGATGGTGTTGATGTAAGGCGTATTGAGGGTTGCCTCGTTGAGATTAATGCCGGCGCTGATAATGCGATCCTGCACCGCACGCAGGATTTCACGCACCCCACTTTCACCGAATTCGCGATGAATGTAGTCGATGGATTCTTGCCATTCCTGTTTGTCGATGGCGATTGCCTCGGGGTTCGTTTCTTGGCTAGTTTCTCGACTCGATGGTGTCTTTGGCATGGGCTACCTGATGGGGCTTGCGGGTGTGTAATGAGGGACAAAGAATAGCAAGTTCAGGTGTTTATAAAATTGCGAATAAAGCTGCGTATCTCTATAGTTGCGCAATATTTATTCGTTATATTTATCAATAGGGGTGGAATATGCCAAAAGTAGAGCTTGACGAGATAGACCGTAAAATACTCCACTACCTGCAAAATGATGGCCGCATGAGCAATGCCGAGCTGGCCGACAAGGTGGCGTTGTCGCCATCACCCTGTTTGCGCCGTGTAAAAGCACTGGAGGAAAAGGGTGTGATTGACCGCTATGTGGCGATTGTTAATCCCAAGCAGGTGGGCCTGCCGGTCAACGTGGTGATTCATGTCTCTCTTCACAGTCAGGAGCTTAGCCAGCTGCAAACTTTTCAACAGCGCATCGGCGAGT
>QNFO01000259.1 GCA_003646355.1 Gammaproteobacteria bacterium | reverse complement strand
TTTTGCCCCGGTAGCGGTCGAGAAAGTCGCGGCCAATACCTATGCCATTAGTGCGAGTCCGGCAAGCTCTGTGGTGCTAGCGGTCAGCGCCCTCTACCCCCCAGACAGCCCGCCTGATCTCGTTATTTCTGGCATTAACAAAGGGGCTAATCTCGGCCCCGCCACGGGTATCTCCGGTACGGTGGGTGCAACCACGGCAGCGATTAAAATAATCGACCCGCCCATTGCCGCCATTGCTATTAGCACTGATCCTTTAGGTCCGAATTTTAGCGAGGAAGAAAATACACAACACCTGCAGCGTATTTCAGTCTTTATCACCGATCTTGTTGGCCGACTTACGCAAGAGCGCTGTAAAAGCGGCTTATTGCTGCCGCAAGGGCTGGCATTAAATATTAATTACCCACCACTACCGACCGCAGAAATTAAAGGTATTGTGATGAAGGAGCAGGGGCAGGCGCCCTATTTTAAAATCTCTTACAAACCCTCAAAAGATGATGCCAATGTCTATTTACCAGTCTTTAAAACCCAGGCTGTCGAAAATGATATCGCACAATCTGACACCCTTGCCTATCATCAGGGCTATATCACTATCGTGCCTTTAGACGGTAATTACACCAACAAAGACGCCACTACAAAAAGCTTGATCGCACCCCTTATTTTAAAGTTAAAGCCTTGATCATTGATCAGGGCTTTAACTTTAAAATAGCAATTAATCAAAAACAGAGCGGGCAATAATTTCTTTCATAATTTCAGAGCTACCGGCATAAATACGCGAGATGCGGGCGTTGGTATAAAGCCGGCAAATCTCGTATTCATCCATATAGCCAGCGCCGCCGTGTAGCTGTACACCTTCATCCATCATCCGGCCTTCAAGCTCACTGCAATAGAGTTTTGCCTTCGCAGCCATATCACCAGTGAGCCGACCCTGGTTGTGCATTTGCACACAGTGGTCGATATACACCTGGGCCATATCGATTTCGGTACTCAACTGGGCCAACTTAAAGCGGGTATTTTGGAAGTCGGCGATGCGCTGGCGAAAGGCTTTGCGCTCAATCACAAAGTCGCGGGTGATTTCAAAAGCTCGTTTAGTAGAGGCGACGTAACCCACGGCGCCAATTAAGCGCTCTTCAGCCAGGCCCTGCATTAAGTAGTGGAAGCCCTTGTGGGCATCACCCAGCACGTTGGCTTTGGGGACTTTAACATCGTTAAAAAACAGCTCGGCTGTATCTTGTGCCTTAAGCCCCATTTTTTTCAGGTTGCGGCCCCGCTCAAAACCTTCCATGCCGCGTTCAATGACGAACAGACCAATATGGCGAGGGTTATCGGGATTCGTTTTGGCGGCGACAATCACCAGGTCGGCATTAATACCATTGGAAATATAGGTCTTCGAACCATTCAGCAACCAATGATCACCCTTGTCCTGAGCGTTGCTTTTCATCCCCGCCAGATCACTACCGACATCGGGTTCGGTCATGGCAACGGCCAAAATACTATCGCCCGATACCGCGCCGGGAATAAAGCGCGCGTGCTGCTCGGCATTGCCAAAGTGCTTTAAATAGGGGCCAACCAGGCGACTGTGCAAGGTATGAAAAAATCCTGCCTCACCATAGGTGGCATCTTCTTCCATCATAATTTGCTGATAGCGGAAGTCTTCAATACCCAGGCCACCGTGTTGCTCATCGGCCCAGGTTAATAAATAACCCTGCTCGCCCATTTTCTTAAACATTTCTCGCGGCACAATGCCCGCTTCGCGCCAGCCCTCGCGGTGGGGCTCAATTTCACGGATCAGAAATTTGCGGTAGGCATCTCGAAATATTGCCTGTTCTTCATTAAAAAGATCACGTTCCACGCTTGGCACCTCATATTGTCAAAAGAAGAAATTAGGGTTTATTTTTATTGCTAGTGATAATACGTGCTAATGCCCATGTGCGCTGGTTTAACTAAGACTCGGTAGTATTGTATCCCTCAGTCCTGAGCACCCTTTTTATTCAGCCCGCCGACAAAGGCCTCAAGCTTATCGGTCTGAGCCAGCGTAAAGTACAAACCCAGTTTACTGCGACGCCAAAGGATATCTTCGCCACTGCGCGCCCATTCTTTGGCAACCAGGTATTCGACTTCGCGCTGGTATAAATCTGCGCCGAAGCAAAGGCCCATATCGGCCATTGCAGTGGCACCCACCAACACCTCATGCAGTTGTGTGCCATAAGCCCGACCGAAACGAGTCAGCAAGGCCTTTGGCAACCAGGGGTAACTATGTGCCTGGGATTGCAGCCATTGCTGGTAAGCCCCTTCACCGTGGCTGTCAATATCACCACCCAACAGGGGAACCTGAGCCGTCCAATCGCCTCCCATTTGCGGCAGGAAGGGCTTAAGGTGTGCCAATGCTGTTTCAGCCAGTTTTCTATAGGTGGTGATCTTACCGCCAAAGATGCTGAGTAAAGGCGCACGACCATCATCCCCCAGCCCCAGATCAAGAATATAGTCGCGACTAATATCACTGGGCCTGGCAGAGTCATCGTCGCACAGCGGCCTTACGCCAGCGTAGCGCCAGAGAATATCTTCACGATCTAACTGCCGAGTAAAGCATGCGTTTAAGGCTTGCAGCAGGTAGGCCTCTTCCTCTCCATCCATTTCAACGGCCGCAGGGTCACCGCTATATTCAATGTCTGTGGTGCCTACCAAAGTGAAGTCAGCACCGAAGGGAATCACAAACACAATTCGATCATCATCGTTTTGCAGTAGATAAGCTTGCTGCCCTGGATACAAACGCTTAACAATAAAATGACTGCCTTTAACCAGGCGAATATTTTGCGGTGAGGTCTGCTTTAACGGCCCTTCAATAAACGACTGGGCCCAGGGGCCGGTGGCATTAATTAAAACTTTGGCACGCTGCTGCTGGCGCAATCCGGTATGGCTATCTTCTAATTCCACATGCCATAGCCCATCTCGGCGAACGGCAGACCGACAGGCAGTGCGGGTTAATATTGTTGCACCCTGCTGGCGCGCCTGCAGGGCATTGGCGACAAGCAGGCGTGCATCATCCACCTTGCAATCAAAGTATTGAAAACCGTATTTGAGATTATTCTTGAGAGGGTTGTTTGCGTTGACCAATAGCGGCAAGCCCTTTGAAGCGGGCAACTGACCACGTTTTGCCAAGTGGTCGTAGAGAAACAGCCCTGTGCGAATCAGCCAGCGAGGGCGCAAATGGGGCCGGTGAGGCAAAATAAAACACTGGGGCTGGATCAAGTGGGGGGCTTTACGCAGCAAAACCTCGCGCTCGACCAGCGCCTCGTGTACCAGGCGAAAATGCCAGTGTTCAAGATAGCGCAAACCGCCGTGAATTAATTTACTACTCGCTGACGAAGTAGCACTGGCGAGATCCCCCTGCTCACAAAGCAGCACCGACAG
>QNFO01000258.1 GCA_003646355.1 Gammaproteobacteria bacterium | reverse complement strand
CGATGTGCATTTGGGCTTATTGCCCGGTGCCGGTGGTACTCTGCGTTTACCGCGTTTAGTGGGCGCACAAGCGGCACTAGAGCTGATCGTTGGCGTCGGCCATGTGCCTGCAGCCAAGGCGCTGGAGCTGGGTATTGTTGATGAAATTGTTGAGGGTGATCTTGAAGCTGCGGGCATAGCCTATGCTGAAAAGCTTCTTGCCGACGGTACTGGCCCGCGCGCTATTCGCGATATTACTCCCGAGGCCGCAGGCCCTGAAGTGTTCGATAACTTCGAGAAAAGTATTGCCCGTAAACAGCGCGGTTTTCTCGCACCCTTCCATATTATTAAATCTATTCGCGCCGCTTTTGAATTGCCGTTTGACGAAGGTATGGCCCGCGAAGCTGAATTGTTTATGGAGTTGATGACCTCCTCTGAATCGGCAGCCCAACGCCATATTTTCTTTGCCGAGCGCGAAGTGGCAAAGGTTCCCGGTCTGGCGAGAGACACGGTAAAACGCGAGATTAACTGCGGTGCGGTCGTCGGTGCCGGCACTATGGGTGGCGGCATTGCGATGAACTTCGCTAATGCGGGCATCCCCGTCAAGCTGCTGGAAATGAAGCAGGATTTCCTCGATAAAGGCATGGCCTTAATTCGTAAAAACTACGAAAACACGGCGAAGAAAGGTCGTATTTCTATGGCCGATGTCGAAAAGCGTATGGCTTTAATTGAGCCAACCCTGAGCTACGATGACATTAAAGATGTCGATATTGTGATCGAAGCCGTGTTCGAAAATATGGATGTTAAAAAGGAAGTCTTTAAAAAGCTTGATAGCGTGTGTCGCCCCGGTGCCATCCTCGCCACCAATACTTCAACCCTCGATGTCGATGAAATTGCCGGTGTTACTGGGCGTCCGCAGGATGTGATTGGCATGCACTTCTTCAGCCCGGCTAATGTGATGCGCCTGCTCGAAAACGTGCGCGGTGAAAAGACCGCCGACGATGTGATCGCTACAGTCATGAGCTTTTCCAAGCGCATTGGCAAAATCGGCGCCATGGTCGGTGTTTGTGACGGCTTTGTCGGCAACCGCATGTTGCACCAGCGCACGCGCGAGTCAGCGTATTTGGTTGAAGAGGGTGCTAGCCCCGAGCAGGTCGATAAAGTCTTATTCGACTTTGGTTTCCCGATGGGTGCTTTCACCATGGCCGATATGGCTGGCCTCGATGTCGGTTATAAAGTGCGCGAAGAGCGTCGCAAGGCCGGCAAGGTTGAAAAACGTGACTCGGTGTGGATCGATAAAATTGTCGAGCTGGGCCGCCACGGACAAAAAACCAATGCCGGTGTTTATAAATACGAAGATGGCCGCACGCCTATTCCCGATCCCATTGTTAAAGCGTTAATTGCTGAGTGCGCCAAAGAAGCGGGCATTGAGCAACGCGATATTAGCGATCAGGAAATTCTCGAGCGCTGCCTCTATCCGATGATTAATGAGGGTGCAAAAATTCTCGAAGAGGGTATTGCTGCGCGGCCGCTGGATATCGATATTATCTGGATTAACGGCTACGGCTTCCCCGGCTATAAAGGTGGCCCGATGTTCTGGGCTGACCAAATTGGCCTGCAAAATATTGTCGATGCCTACGCCAAGTACGCCAAGCAGTTTGGCGATCACTACTGGCAGCCAGCGCCACTACTGGCGAAGCTGGCGAAAGAAGGCAAAGGTTTTTACGACCTGTAGTCCTTTAGTCGTCACTTAAGTCGCTAGTTAACACTATGTGCATAGCCTCGAGTTGAAAGTGATTGTTTGCTTTTACCTCGGGGCTTTTTTATCGATAAGAAAAAAACCGGTTACTGAGTGATGAGCGCAGATACCATTCGCCACTATCCCGTGCTCTACAGTTTCCGCCGTTGCCCCTATGCGATGCGCGCTCGCATGGCCTTGTATCAAGCCGGTGTGCAGTGTGAGATTGTTGAGGTTGAGTTAAAGGTAAAACCAGCGGCAATGCTAGCGCTGTCACCGAAAGGTTCGGTGCCGGTATTGCAGCTACTATCGGGAGAGGTCATCGACGAGAGCCTGGATATTATGCGCTGGGCACTGGGGCAGAATGATCCGGCCCCTTGGTTGCCAACATCGTGGGCAATCAGTCAGTTACTCATTGATGAAAATGATGGGGCTTTTAAATCAAACCTCGATCGCTATAAATATCCCCAGCGTTTCCCTACTGGCAATAGTATTGAGGCTCGCGACAAGGGGTTGATGTTTTTGCGTCGATTAAATACACAACTCAATGGCAATGCCTACCTGCTCGGGTCGCAGGTGAGCTTCGTCGATATCGCTATCTTCCCTTTTGTTCGTCAGTTCGCGAATACCTATGCAGGCTGGTTTGCGGATCAAGCGCTACCCGCTGTCCAGCTTTGGCTACAAACTTTGCTCGATAGCAACTTATTTAAAACAATAATGGAAAAAAAGCGCAGTCATTTATTGTAGTTATTCTTCACTAATTATTATCGAGCGCCGCAGCCTCGCGGATGCACTCTTCCAGTAAGCCCAAAGCCGCTTCGGCAAATTGCCACATATTCTCTTCGCGATTATTGTGGCCGGTTTTAATTTGCAGGGTTCTTTCTATTGGCCCAGTAACCGCAAACCATGCCGTGCCCGGTGGATCTTTATAGGGGTTGGAGGCAGGGCCGGTGGCACCCGTTTCAGCCAGCGCCCAGGTGCAGCCCAGTGTTTTGTGAATACTGCGGGCGCAGAGCAGAGCGTATTCTTCTGTGGCGCTGCGAATACCCTTCATGTCGCTATCGCTCATGTTGAGGAATTGGCGACGCGACTCAAGGGTGTAAACCACCGTGCTACCAAGGAAATAGGCCGATGCGCCGGGCACAGAAACCAGCGCTGCCGACAGCAAACCGGCAATGGAGGATTCGCAAACTGCCAGGCTTTGTTCACGCTGTTTTAGGAGCTCGCCAACGGGCTTGCCCAATGCGATTAATGAATTCATTCTGTTTTCCTTTTTTATGCGTGCGATCTAGCCTTAATCAGTGCTTGAATACAAGGTAGGCTCTGTAATTGTTATTGTCGATTTTCAGCGCCATACTCTGAATCAGAACCCGCTATAAAACAGAGATGTTCAGTGTGATGACAGCCTTAAGTGAATTCAATGGGCTCGCTCTTGTGGTCAACAGCCTTATTGCCCTCGCGCTTGTCGCTGCGCCTGTCGCGATGTGGCATGCCTTGCTCTATAAGCGTGACCCTCGGGCTGCGATGGGTTGGATCAGTGTCTGCCTGTTATTTCCCATCGTTGGCCCGGCACTGTATTTTTTCTTTGGTATTAATCGCGTTCATCACCGCGCACAGTTGTGGAAGGATGGCCCCTACCAGCGTCGTTTTATTGATTTTGAACGGGGTGAAGTGCCTCTTTCGGATATTCCT
>QNFO01000257.1 GCA_003646355.1 Gammaproteobacteria bacterium | reverse complement strand
GGTGAGTGGTGGACCCTCTATCAAGAGGTTGATGAAGACGAGCGTGAGGCCATGGTCGCCGCCCTGCCAAGACCCAAATCCGGCAACAAGCGACGGCGCTCTCGCCGCAAACCCAAAGCGGATCATGCCAGCTAAGGTCTATCTCGGCCTGGGTAGTAATCTCAATTCACCACCCCGACAAATCAAAGCCGCCCTCAAGGCCATCGCCAAACTACCGGGCACTCGGCTCGCGTGCTGTGCGCCCTGGTACCAAAGCATCGCCATTGGCCCCGGCAGCCAGCCCCCTTATATCAACACCGTGGTTGCAATAGACACCGTGCTCAAACCTCGGGCTTTGCTCAAGGCCTTACAGGGCATAGAGATACAGCAGGGCAGGAAGCGCATCGTACGCTGGGGGCCACGCACACTCGATATCGACATCCTGCTCTACGCCAAGCAGGTACTGAGTACACGGCAACTGCAAATCCCCCACCCCCGCCTCGGCGAACGTAACTTCGTGCTCTACCCATTAGCCGATATCGCCCCCGAAATAACACTGCCCGACGGCACAGCACTGGCAAGACTATTGGCAAACTGTTCGCCAGAAGGTATTGTCCGCCTCGACGCTAAAGGAAGTGGTGGACGTACTGGCTAAGACTATTAATCTCGACCTGCATATCGCTACGCTGCCCCGCTTTATCGCGGTGGAAGGCCCCGTCGGCGTCGGTAAAACATCCCTCGCCAAACGCCTGGCAGAAACCTTTAATTACGATACCCTGCTCGAGAAAACAGAAGACAATCCCTTTCTGACACGCTTTTATCAAGATAGGCAAGCCGCTGCGCTGCCGACTCAATTACACTTTTTATTACAAAGAGCCGAGCAAATTGAAGCGCTGCGTCAGGGCGATATGTTCCAGCCCCTGCGCATTGCCGACTTTTTGATGGACAAAGATCCCCTCTTCGCCCACGTGACTCTCGACGCTGACGAATTAAAAATTTATCAGGCCGTTTATCAACAGTTAACCCTGAACAAGCCCAAACCTGATTTAGTGATTTATCTGCAGGCGCCTGCCGATGTACTCATGGAGCGCATCAACAACCGTGGCGTTGCCAGCGAGCGCAATATCGATTTAGCCTATCTGACCCAGCTCAATGAAGCCTATATGGAGTTTTTCCATTACTATGAGGCCGCTCCGTTACTAATTATTAACGCAGCAGACATTGACCCGATTAACAACGAAGACGACTACCAACACCTGGTGGACTACCTGCTCAGTATTAAAAGCGGGCGACACTACTACAATCCCCAGGCACATTTGTAAGGCCTTTAATCAGCCACGTATTACGCATTAAAAGAGACCAAGCGATGAAAGCTGTCAACATCAACACCCTTAACAGTCACAAAGTTGCCGGCGATAAATTCCCCGTTATCACTGCCTACGACAGTGCCTTTGCGCGCCAGATTGAGCTCGCCGGTATTGAAGTGATTCTGGTTGGCGACTCTCTAGGCAATGTCATTCTCGGCTACACCAGCACAGTGCCCGTGACCATGGACGACATGCTCCACCACACCGGCGCAGTCAGCCGAGGCAACAGCAAGTCATTGATTATTGCCGACATGCCCTATATGTCTTACGCCACCGAAGAAGACACTCTCGCCAACGCCGCTCTGCTAATGCAAGCCGGCGCGCAAATGGTGAAAGTCGAAGGCGGTGCCTGGTTAGAGGAATCTGTATTCAGCCTAAGCCAGCGCGGCGTGCCCGTCTGCGGCCATCTGGGCCTGACACCCCAATCGTTTAATAAGCTGGGGGGCTATAAAGTACAGGGGCGCGATGACGAAGGCGCCGAACTCATTATGCGCGACGCCAAGATTTTGCAGGAGGCCGGTGCCGATATGCTGGTGCTAGAATGTGTGCCCACTGAACTGGCGACGACTATTACCGAGGCTTTAGACATCCCCGTGGTTGGCATTGGCGCCGGCCCCAATACCGATGCCCAGGTGCTGGTGCTCTACGACATGCTCGGCTTTTCACCGCGCATCCCCAAGTTCACCAAAAATTTCCTCGCTGAGACCAACAGCGTACAACTGGCATTACAAGCCTACGCCGATGCTGTGCGCAGTGGCGACTTCCCCCAGGCCGAACACGGCTTTAAATAAGCCTTAAGCGGGTGACGGCATCCCACAAAACATGCTGTGTAAAGCTTCGATAATCACGCTCACTTTTGGGTCATCGAGGCGATAGTAAATTGTCTGTGACTCGCGCCGCGTCGCCACCATACCGCCGCGACGTAGGGTCGCCAAATGCTGCGACAAGGCTGACTGACTGAGGGGAACCCGTTCATTGAGTTCTGTAACCGACAACTCACCCTCACTCAGGGCACAAAGAACCATCAGACGGTTACTGTTCGAAAGCCCCTTCAGCAAAACCTCCGCCTCCTGAGCATGGGCAGCCAGATCCGCTAAATCCACTTCAATTACCACTTTCCAATACCTCCAAACGCGTCTATCCGTCTATATACCAAAATTAAACTTGCTTACATTATGAATTGCTAAAGTATATTATACTAATACAATATCGCTATATGCATATCGAACTATATTTTGAGACTAAGTGAGAGGCCAAGTTACCGCCTCAAACCAGCCAATAGCCAGCACACCTAAAAAGAGCTCTTTACTTTTTAGGACAATAAAAAAAGAAAAACACGAGCCAACGCCATGATTAAAGAACACCTGACTAACTTCGCCTTCCAGCAGCCCAAACGCGTATTCCTGTTGATGCTCGTCGCTGTCATTGTTTTCGGAGCGATGATGCCGAAAATCATTATCGATACCGATCCCGAGAACATGCTGCCCTCTGACCAGGAAGATCGGCTGTTTCATGAAGAGGTAAAGCACAAGTTTGGCATCAACGATCTTATCGTTGTCGGCATGGTCAATGATGGCCCGCAAGGCATCTACAACACCCACTCGCTGGGCGTGCTGCATAAACTATCCAATGAGATTTTAAAGATCGAAGGCATCGTCCCCCAGGACGTACTTTCGCTGGCCACCGTCGACAATATTTCTCAGGACGGCCCCGGCACTATTCGCTTTCAGTGGATGATGAACCAGCCTCCCACCAGCGATGCCGCCGCTGGCGAGATCCGCAGTGCCGTGGAAAACCTGCCCTTCCTCAACAACACCATCGTTTCACCCGACGGTATTGCCACCGCCATTTACATCCCTATTTTGCACAAAGATCAGTCCTATCGCATCGTTGCCGAAGTCGAGGAGATTATCGACAGCCTCGACAGCGATGACCGTTTTTATATCACCGGCCTGCCGGTCGCCGAAGACACCTTTGGCGTCGAAATGTTTATGCAAATGGCCACCTCGGCACCCGTCGCCGGACTGCTGGTATTCTTGCTGATGTGGTACTTCTTTCGCAGT
>QNFO01000256.1 GCA_003646355.1 Gammaproteobacteria bacterium | reverse complement strand
TGACATGATTTTGTCTCGATCAATAAAATAATGCTTTAGTCCTGCCAGCACATGCAATGTGACAAGTATTAGGAGGGTTATGTTCAGAATCTTGTGTGTATTATTGAGTAAATCTCCCATAACCTCGTCCCTGGTTACCAGGTCAGGCAGTGGGAGCACGCCAAACCAGACGGTTTGAACGCCTTTCGCTGAGCTCATTAACCAACCAGAGATGGGCACGAAAAACAGCAATGCGTAAAGCGCGTAATGGGTGATAAGAGATGCTCGTAGCTGCCACTGCGGCAAAGAACCGGGTAATGGAGGCGGCTGATGACTTGTGCGCCATAACAGTCGAAGGCTGGTTAGAATAAACACGCTAACGCCAATCCATTTATGATAGCTGTAGAGCTTAATCTTAATGGGAGATAAAGCTAACTCGTGCATGTAGATTCCGAGGGGAAGCGTGATAAAAATTAACAGCGCTATCAGCCAGTGGAACGTCTTGGCCGTTGGTGTGTAGCTTGTCATTGCTTGTCGCCGGTAAAAATGTCGCGCAAGTCTTTTAAATTGTCCTGAATATTTTGATGATCATCAAAACGAGCGTTTGAGAACGCCTCATCCATAGCGGCCAAAACGACGGGGAATGTTTTATTAAACTTTTTATTACCGGCAGCCGTTAATTGAATAACCTGGCTTCGGCCATCCTGCGAGCTGGGGATACGCTTGACCAAGCCCTTTTCTACCATGCGATTGATGACGCCAGTGAGGGTGCCTTTTGTTATTAGTGTCTTTTCGGTCAGTTCTTTTGGTGTCATTCCCGCGGTGTTGCCCAGTGTGGCAATAATGTCGAATTGACGATGGGTTAAATCAAACGCACTGATTTGGCTTAAGGAGAATCGTTCAAAAGCCTGATAGCAAAGCGCGAGTTGCCGAATCGTCGTCAGGGATTGGTGGTCATTCATAGCTTATTCGCAGACGCCTTAGTTAATATGCAGATCATTATAGTCCTAGTGCGAACTAGATTAGTCTGCACATTGACTAAATACAAGAAATTCTTTTGTACTCGACAAGAAATGGCATTGCTTGTTCAGTTGATGATCAAGATATGATGTTTGACGGATACTAAAGACCTCCTATAAGATTATAAGGATTATAATTCAACAATAATTCAACAATAATTCAACAATAATTCAAAAAGTAAGGGGATTGTTAATGAAAATTGGAGCGGTTTTACCATTTACTGAAATCGGTACTGATCCGGTCATTATTCGTGATTATGCGCAAGCAATTGAGGGTTTGGGTTACGATCACATAGTGGTGGCAGATCATGTATTAGGGGCAAATCCTAAAACCCATGAGCTTTGGGGGCCTTATACCGATAAAAGTATGTTTCACGAACCTTTCGTGTTTATGGGGTTTTTAGCCGCTATAACCGAAACAATCGAATTGGCAACAGGTATTGTCATTGCGCCTCAACGCCAAACAGCTCTGCTGGCAAAGCAGGCCGCGGAAGTAGATGTGCTTAGTGGCGGCCGGTTACGCCTTGGTTTGGGTGTCGGCTGGAATCAAGTCGAATATGAGGCGTTGGGGGAAGACTTTACGACTCGCGGGAAAAAAATGGATGAGCAGATGGAACTGCTTCGTGCCTTGTGGGCGAATGATCTGGTGACCTTTGAGGGAGAGTGGGACAAGATCACGGATGCTGGGATTAACCCGCTGCCAGTTCAACAACCGCTTCCAATTTGGTTGGGCGGTTGGGCTGACCCCATGATTAAACGTATTGCCCAGAAGAGCGATGGTTGGTTTGCCTTTTTTAAACCTGATGACGAAGGCAAAGAAATGCTTGGTAAGCTGCATCAATACGCGGATGAAGCGGGTCGTGATATCGCTGAAATTGGAATTGAGGCATGGGTTACGGTAAATAATTCCCAGGTTTTGTCGGGAGTCAATCAAAGACCAGAAGATACCTTGCTTCGATCGCCGGATGAGTGGTGTGAAGAAATTGCAGCCTGGAAGGCATTGGGTGCTACACACTTGTCATGCTGGACAATGTATTCCAACTTGAGCGTTGACGAACATATTGATGTTGCTAGGCGTTTTAAAGAAGCTGTTGATGGGATGTAGTAATGCCTCATTGCTGATACATTAGGTAAGTAAATCTTGTTTGGTTTTATAGTAATTTGTGATAGTTAAACAGTTCATTTTTTAAAATAAATAAAGAGGTCTCTATGAAAATTGGTGTGATGACAGCACGATCTGACTTTGAAATTAATCCGGCGGTAGTCGCTAAGCGAGCGGAAGAACTTGGTTTTGAGTCGTATTGGGTAGCAGACCATACAGTTATTCCGGTTCACTCTACTTGCACTTACCCCGGTGTGGCCCCAGGAACTCCCCAGCCTGATTATCTCTGGGGTATGCCCGACCCATTAATGGCGCTGATGACAGCGGCGGCTGTGACCAGTACGATTAATTTAGGTACAGGTGTGCTTTTAGTGCCCGAGCGCAATCCCTTACTGACTGCTAACATGGTGGCGACCTTGGATGATGCCAGTCGAGGGCGTTATCTTATGGGCATTGGAGCAGGATGGAACCGAGAAGAATGCGAAATGCTGGGCGGTAATTTTGATCGGCGCTGGGGGCAAGTTAAAGATTATATTCTTGCTATGAAGCAGTTATGGACCCAGGATGAATCTGAATATCACGGTGAATTTATCGATTTTCCGCCAGTTAAATGTTATCCAAAACCTCACCGTAAGCCGCATCCCCCCATTTTATTTGGCGGCGAAGGTAGTCGTAAGATTGTTTTCAAGAGAATTGCTGAATGGGGTGATGGCTGGATGCCCTTGGTTAAAGATCTGAAAGAGTTTGCGGAAGGCCTTGAAAATCTAAAGCGTGCCTGTGACGACGTCGGCCGTGATTATGACGAAATAAGCCGCACTGCGTTTGGTTTGCCAGGGCAATGGCGAGAGCCTGAAGAGGTTCGGGCGCTAGAGGCGGCTGGTGCTGATCGAGTTGTACTATGGCTGCCCGCCGAAGGTTCAATTGATGTTGTGTTGAAAGAAATGGAAAGCATTGCCAGCGACCTGCTATAGACTGGGCGTCAGCCAAAGGGCTTATTGTTAAGTTTGATAGCTGGTTAGATTTGATAGGTTTTTGGCTGACAATAAAACGGATCGTTAAACACAGCATTCCTCAAAAATAAATTTTATTGCTCATAGGGATTACTCTATGGGCAGCGGTATTTTTTTGACGCTAACTGAAGGTGAAAATATGAAATTTGGTATTCAAACATTATTTGGCGGTGCTTTAGCGTCGCAACCCGAATATATCATCGGTACTGCGAAAGCGATGGAAGACCGCAATTTTAGCCATATATGGGTGGCTGAACATGTGGTCAATTTTAAAAACTATAAGTCATCATATCCTTACAGTGATGA
>QNFO01000255.1 GCA_003646355.1 Gammaproteobacteria bacterium | reverse complement strand
ACATCTTTTTGAGTTTGACGAACCTCACCTTTTCCTGCTTTTGCAGCAATAGGTTTATTTATTTGTGGTTCAACTAAAGGAGCAGATGTATTTGTGCTAGGAAGCTCAGACTTTAGGTCATCAAATGCCATTTCACGCAATTCTGCATCTGTGCTCTTTAAGCCCATAGATTCTCGCTCCGCTCGAATCTCATCAATTTTTTTCTTGATTTGAACTTCTTTTGCAATTCTTCTTTCTTTACCAGTAAGATTAGATTTAGCACCAGTACCAGCAATATCTTCAGTGAAGTCTTGCTCATAGTACATTCCCTCTTGGTTTTCAGCGCCTCTATTTTGCTCAGCAGGATCAACATATTCTTCGTCTGATTCACCATATTTCTTAGATTCACCAGCTTTTGCTTTTGCATAGTTTTTAACAGTAGAAACGCTTTCTTCTGTATTTCCAACAACAGAACGAGCCATTTGCTCATCACTATATGTACCCTTAGAAGTGTCGACATAAAAGTCATCACCTATTTTTGTACCAAATAATTGGTCTCCAGTAGCACTTGTAAAAGTCCACTGATCTCCATTCATGTCAACTTTACCGCCTTTTTTATTCATAGACTTAGCAACTTGAGGGTCAACTTTCATTAAGCCATTAGATTCAGATGCTTGTTTTTTGTAATCTGCTACCTGAGACTTGTTGATTCTTGCACCTTTAAGCATTTGTGTTCCAGCAACACCTGCTGCGATAGGAGCACTTAATAATGCGTTCATAGCAAGAGAGTTGCCAAGGTCAAATCTTGATTCTTCATCATATACAGCTTGGTTGATTTTATCCATTTTGTAATCATAACCAACACCAAGGCCAACACCAACAGCTTCTTCAGCTCCAAAGTTCGCAAGTCCAGAATTAAATCGTTGATTTTTAACATTCTTGTATCCGTATTTAGATGCCTGACGACTAGCAACACTAGCTTGAATACCTTTTGTTCTACCTGCTGTTTTTAAGCTCATAGCAGCCAAGCCACGACCATATTGCATACCCTGCATCATAGGTAATGCCAATGTTGACATTTGCCCAGCAGCATAACCTATTTGGTTGGTTGTTTGCTCATCAGATATTTTCTTTAAATTACGAAGAGTTCTTTCATCTTCAGTTAAAAAATTATTAGTAACAGCATCGTACATTTGAGGAATAGCGGCAGCTTCCAGAGAACCCTGAGTAACAGAGCCCCAAAAAGAGTTTGGTTTTTGAACCACACCTGCAATTGCTTCAGGTGCAATATTTTGAGTATCAACCTGAATAGCAGCCTGTGCTGCATCAGAGTCAGCCAAGTCTTGTCTGATTGACTGAGTAGGATCAAGACCTAAATCATATAGTCCCATAAAAAATCCTTTATTGTTGTATTTCTGTAATTGTATCAGAAATCATTGAGCTATCACTCATTGCTGGTACAAAACTATTTGTCCCTCTTACCTCATCATTTCTAAAAAATCTAGCAAAAGGATTAGATGGGTCTGAATTATTGCTTGCATTTATTTTCATTAAATCTCTAAGCACTATTCTTTCATCTTCTGGTCTGCCTTCAATATATGCATCCACTTGATTTCTATTTTGACTTAATTGAGTCATTAAATACATAAAATTCTGAGCAAGCTCAGCTCTTGAATTACCAGTCAAGTATAGTGGTTGTCCACCAACTGCACCTTTGTCCCCAAGAGTAACAGCATATTTACCATTATTGTTCTTAATTTGATTCTCTTTAAAGTTGAGAATATTACTAAGAACTTTTTGCGATCTTGTACTCATAGTATTTTGAACCATAGATCTCTGTCCCTGGTCAGGAATAGCTTGCTTCATATATTCGCCACTATTTTTTGACATAATATTTTCCGTAGTTGGAGCATTTTTATTAATAGAACTCAATGTTTTATTAGTTGTTGCACCAGGAGCTTCATTAAGTTTCTTAATCTTAATATTATTAGCTTGAATTTGATTTTCAATTTGAAGCTTTTGCTTGCCAACAGCTTTAGTTTTAACATGAAATAAGTTCTTATTTTGACGAGTCAATTTGTTTACTTCTGCTGCATTTATAGCTTGCGACTTGGCTGCTTTCTCTTCATTAAACCCAACCTCAATAGCACCAGTGCTGTCATTAGTTGTAGTTACTGAACCAGATGCATTTCCTGACTCCTGTATATTTTCTACGGCAGTCTTAGCCACATAGCCTTTATCTCCAGGATAAACTAATTTACCATTAACCATTTGAGCCTGTTGAGTACCAGCAGTCCCGATAGGACCATTCTCAATAGCAGCAGCTTGCTGCTCATTTGTTTGACCAGCATCAGTTGACATTAATAATCCACCTGCAACACCAGGGTTAAGAAATTTTCCTATTTTAGTTGGATTTTTAATTACACCTTTTATCTTGTCAATAATAGTACCTCTGTTCCCAGCTACTATATTTTTTGAACTTTTAGCAACTTCATCTTTGAAACCTTTAGTTGTTTGCATCACTTCATCAATATTGTTACCTTTAACCCAGTTAGGGCCGTTTTTAACAGCAGGAGCTCTAGCACCTGTTTTAGCAGGTATCTTTTTAGCTCCAGCAGGTGCAGGTCTAACATAAGGGTTAATCTTAGGTTTTAATGCCGCAGCAGGATTGGCTTTTAATGAATTTTTTATTGCACCCATTATTCCAGTCTCAGGATTAAAAACACCTTCTTCGTTTGGAAGAGGAGTGTTCTTTTTGATCTTGTCAATAACAGGAGTATCTCCATCCGTAGATGTTTCACTTGGCTGATTCTTTTGTTTAAGCAATCTTAGTAATTCTTCAACTCTAGGATCTACCGCAGTACCAGTAGTTTGCTGTGGAGTTCTTTTGCCAAAGTCTATTTTACGATCAAAATATTTGTTCATAGTCCTAGATGTTTCGTCAATCATACCCTGGTTGCCAGTGTTACCACCGCCAACTAAGCCTTGTCTTCTTAATGCATTAACCTTAGAAGCACCAATGTCATTTTCCCATTTAG
This sequence comes from Gammaproteobacteria bacterium, assembly GCA_003646355.1. Next base: position 428 of record QNFO01000255.1, on the reverse strand, counting down.
TCAATGCTTTAGAGAACGACATGTCGTCTTTAAATTGATCTGGTGATGGTTTGTTATTTTTGAGCACTTCATATTTATTAAGTGCAGTTAAATAAGAACCAGTTGCTTTGGAATTAGAAGCTGCTTTATTAGCAGTCAGTATTTTTCCTAAACCAGTCAAGTCAGAATTAGCTTTATTTTGGAAAGCAGTTAATCCCTGAGTTGCAGCTTTTGCTCCACCCTCAGTAGTATCAGCAGCCAAGGACATAATCTGTCCTGCATTTTTACCAAAGTTTGCAGAATCTGAGTTTTTAAGTAAATCCATAATAGTGTTTTTATTCTTGATTTTACGGAAATTGTCTATGCCTTCAATAGCACCAAGACCAGCTTGTAACCCAGCAGTATTTGCTTGAGTTACTTGACCCAGACTGACATTAGGGCCAGTCTGT